>CACOZH010000001.1 GCA_902631595.1 uncultured Pelagibacteraceae bacterium
ATGATTAGATTTGGTAGTAGGGCTGATATCTATTTTGAAAACTATAAACCTTTAGTAAAATTAGAGCAAAAGTCTTTAGCTGGAGAAACTTTGTTAGCAAAAAGATAATGGAACCAAAAAAAAATTTTAAAATTGTTGCACCTAGAAATCCAAGAGTATTATTACCAAATATTTTTACATTAGTGGGTGTTTGTATTGGATTGACTTCAATTAAATTTGCATATGATGGTAGATTTGAAATGGCTATAATATCTATTATCGTTGCAGGAATTATTGATGGTTTAGATGGAAGAATAGCAAGATTAATTGGAGGTGCATCTAAGGTTGGAAAAGAATTAGACTCACTTACAGATGTAATAAGTTTCGGTGTTGCACCAGCCTTCATAATGTACTTTTTTGTTATGAAGGATTTAGGAAGAGTGGGGTGGTTAATTTCTTTAATTTACGTTATTTGTGTAGCATTAAGGTTGGCAAGATTTAATATAGCATCTAATTTAGAACCATCTTGGAAAGACAATTTTTTTGAGGGCGTTCCATCACCAGCAGGAGGTATTCTTGTTTTAATGCCGCTAATCTATGACTTTAGCGAAATTCAATTTTTTAATATAAACTATGATATTATTGTTCCCGTGTGCTTTCTTGTCATTTCTGTACTTTTAATAAGCAAAATTCCAACATACTCACTAAAAAAAATTGTGGTAAAAAGAAATACAACTATATTTTTGTTATTAGGTATTGTCCTATTTTTTGGATTATTATTAGTCTTTACTTTCAATACAATTCTAATATCAGGCTTAATATATATTTTAGTTATACCAATAAGCTCAATTCATTTTTTATCTTTTAAAAAGAAATTCTCGACAAAATTTGACGATAACGATGATAATGAAGATATACTTTAATGAAAGAAAATACAATTGTCTCACTTGCTGACTCTAATTACTTTGAACTTTTAAACGAACTAATTGATTCAATAAAAAAATTTGAAAAATCTAATACTATTGCAATTTGTATACTTGATGCAGGACTCACAGAAGAACAAAAAAAAATATTATTAAATAAAGTTGATGAAATTAAAACAGCAAAATGGGATATAGACGTACCAGGCTTTAAAGTTATTGGAAAAGAATGGTTAAAAAGTCAAGTTTCGAGGGCTTTTCTTCCAAATTACTTTCCCAATTACAAAAAATATGTTTGGATAGATTGTGATGCTTGGGTTCAAGAATGGTCATCAGTTGAGCTGTATTTAAAAGCTTGTGATGATGGTAAACTTGGAATAACTCAAACAATGGCCCCAGGTTATAGAATTATGTCTAAAGTCTCATGGTTATTTGGTAAATTAGCTTTAATAAAATCGCAAAATTTTAAACATGCAATCAGTTCTAAAATTGGAATTGAAAAAGCAAGAAAACTAGCATTTGCCCCACATATAAATATTGGCGTTTTCTCACTAGAAAAAGATTCAAAATGTTGGGATGTTTGGCAAGCAAATTTAAAGCAAACTTTAAGCGCAGGAAAGATTTTTGGCTCTGAAGGATTAGCTATAAATATGAGTGTTTATATAGACGAAGTAGAGACAGAATTTCTTCCAATAAACTGTAATTGGATTGCAAGTAATTTACTACCAAAATATGATGAAACTAAAAATAAATTTGTAGAACCTTTTTTGCCAAATACTACAATTGGTATAATGCATTTAGCAGCCGGAATATGGATAAATGAAAAAGATATGAGAATAGATAAATCCATAAAAATAGAAGTTGAAACATTAAACAGAAATAAAATATTTAAAAGTCTTAGATATTCGAATTAATTGAAAAAAAATAAAATTTCAAGAGACTGGATTAATAGACAGCATAGAGATATTTACGTTAAAAAATCTAAGCAAGAGGGATATAGATCCAGAGCAGTTTATAAATTAAAAGAAATTAATGAAAAATATAAGATCTTGAAGAATGGTTTTTCAATAATTGATTTAGGAGCGGCACCCGGAGGTTGGTCACAATTTGTAATTGAAAAATATAAAAACTGCAAACTATTATCTATTGATTTAAATAAGATGGAGCCAATTGGTAATTCTTATCAAATTATTGGTGACTTTAATGATGAAAATTCAAAAAAAAAAATAATTAATTATTTTAAAGAAAAAGTAAATCTTGTTATGTCAGATATGGCTGTAAATACTACTGGCAATAAAAATTTAGATTCAGTTGTAACTGGCGAATTATGCTTAGAAGCTTTGAGGTTTGCAAAAAACCAAATTAAATCTAATGGATATTTTATATCTAAAATTTTTATGGGCTCCACATTTAATGAAATTGTTCACGAGGCAAAATTGACATTTAAAGAAACAAAAATTTATAAACCACCTTCTAGTAGAAAGGAATCCAAAGAAAGTTTTATAATTTGTAAAAATTTAAAATAGATCACTTTAATTTATAAAAGAAATGTATATAAAGAAGTTACTATGTTAAAAAATTTTTTGTTAATTTTAGTATTCGGTTTATTTTACAATGAATATTCCTATTCAAAGGACAATTATTTTTTAGAGGCTAAAAAATTATATGAAAGTGAGAATTATGAGGAGTCAAAATTTTTATTTCAAAAAGATATAGTTTTTAATCCTAAGAAAGCAGTATCATATCTTTTTTTAGCAAAAATTTTTAAATTAGAAGATAATCTGAAAGAGGAAGAAAAAAATCTTAACACTGCACTTTTATTAGATCCAAAAAATGAGGAAGCAATGTTGCTTTTAATGGATATAGAGATAGAACGTTCAAATTTTACAAAGGTGAAAGAATTAAAAGAAAGTTTTGAAAAGGTTTGTTCAAGTTTGTGTGCACAAATAACCTCAATTAACGAAAAATTGAAAAATTTTGACGTAAAAAATGAGTCTTAAAGACAATATAGATAAATATTTAAAAAAGATCTAATGTCAAAACTAAATGAATAAAAAAGTAGTATTTATATTGTGCATGCACAAAGTAATTAATGAATTATAAAATTAAAAAAATAATCAATAAAAAAAATAAATCTAAAATAGTATGTTTGACTGCTTACTCAAAAAATATTGCAGAAATAATAGATAATCATACAGATATCGTTTTAGTTGGAGATTCATTGGGATCTGTTCTTTATAATTTTAATACGACTAGAAAGGTAAATTTAAACATGATGATTGAGCATACCAGGAGTGTGAAAGCAGGTATCAAAAAAAGTCTTTTAGTAATTGACTTACCTTACAATACATACAGAAATAAAATTGAAGCGCTTAAAAATTCAAAGAGAGCAATCAAAGAGACTAAATGTGATGCGGTTAAGATTGAGGGTGGAAGTGAAGTTTCAGATATAGTCAATTACCTGGTAAAAAATAAAGTAAATGTATTGGGTCATATTGGAGTAACCCCGCAAACAGTCAAAGGAAAATTTAGGTCTAAAGGCAAAACTGAAAAGGAAAAAATAAAACTAATTAGGGACGCACAAGCTCTTGAAAAAAGTGGAGCATTTGGAATAGTTTTAGAATGTGTCTATAGCGACATATCTAAAAAAATTACCAAATTGATTAAAATCCCGACTATTGGTATTGGAGCATCAATTAATTGTGATGGTCAAGTTTTAGTTACAGATGACATTTTGGGATTAACAAATGCTAAAATCAAATTTGTAAAAAAATATATTAATATTAGAAAAATAATAAATTCTGCAGTTTTTAAATTTAAAAAAGAGGTAAAATCAAGAAAGTATCCAACAAAAAAATATTCTTATTAAAAATATTTCAAAAATTGCTCATTTATTTTTAATATTTCTAAATCTGCCAATCCACCTATAACAAGTTGTAATGCAACTATCAAAATAAAACCTAAACCTACATAGGCAATCCATAAATGTTTTTGAATATAATTTGCAAGAACAGTTGCAAGCGCACCTGTTAAAATTACTGATAATACAAGACCAAATATCATAAATTCAAAATAACCTTTAGAGGCACCAACTACACCTATAACATTATCAAAACTAATTGTAATATCTGCAAATAAAACTTTATACACGCTTTGTATATACGACGGTTCTTTTGACTTTTTTGTAGGTGACTTTATTTTTTTTATTTCAAAAAGATCTTTTCTAAGGTCATTTACTATCCATATAAGAAGTAAACCACCTAAAATTTTAATAAAATAAAATTTAAATAAGTATGTAGCAAATAATGCGAATATAACTTTAAAAATTAACGCACCTCCGACACCCCATAAAATTATTTGTCTTCTATTTTTTGGGACAAAGTTTGATGCAATCAGTCCAATTATAATGGCATTATCTGCAGCTAAAATTATATCAATAAATATAATTTGCGTTATTATAACAAGTTCTTCAACCAAAGTTCACTATTAATACTTGGATTTTTTCGTTCCATCAATAACTTCTTTTAACTGCTCATATTCATCGCATTTACAACCAGATAAAACGCTTAGTCTTTCTTTTGCCAAATCAATTCTGTTTGTCACTACGTATAGTTCACCTAAATATTCGTTAATACCAATATGATTTGGTTTAATTGCCAAACCCTCTAAATAGAATTTTTCCCCACCCTCAAAATCACCTAGTTTTCGAGTTGTAAAACCTAAATAATTTAAAGTATCAGGTTTATTTGGAATTTCTTTATTTGATTTTAGTAAATATTTTTGAGCTTTTTTGTATCTTTTTTTCGCTTTCTCCGCTTTACCTTTTGTTTCGTATTTTTTTGCTTGTTTTATTAATTTTACAGCTTTTTCGTAATCAGTTATAGATTCTCCTCCATCTCCACTTGTACCTGCTGAAAATGATGGTTGGATTAAAATAAAGGCGAGTAAAATAGTAATTAATAGATTTTTCATATTTAGTTAAATTTCTCCATTTTGTTTAAAGGTTTCAATAGAAGTCCATTAGCAGACAAATTATCTCTAACATATCTAGCTGTGTCTAAGGATTTCATATTATCTCCATGTATGCATACAGAATCTATTTCACAAGGTATCTGCTTACCAGAGAGACAATTTATCGCTTGGTTTTGAACCATGCTTAAAACGTGTTTTTTTGCCATTTCTGGATCATTTATTAGTGCATTTGCTTTTGACCTTGAAACAAGATTTCCGTCATCCTCATAATTTCTATCAGCAAATATTTCACAAGCAATTTTCATATTCAGCTTTTTGGCAGCTACTTCCATTTTGGATCCAGTAGGGACAAGATAAATCATATCTTTATCTATATCGTTAATAACTTTAGCAATAGTTGTTGCTAAGTCAAAATCCTCACAAGCCATATTGTTTAAAGCTCCATGGGGTTTTATATGAGTTACATTTTCGTTATGATTACTGGCAATTCTTTGAAGAATTTCATACTGATCAATTATTAATTTTCTTATCTCAGTTGAAGTTAAATTCATCCTTTTTCTACCAAAGTTTTCTGGATCATTGAAAGAAGGATGAGCCCCAATACTAACGTTATTTTTTTTGGATATCCTAATAACATGATCCATTGTTTCTTCGTCACCCGCGTGATAGCCACAAGCAACACTAGCCGAATTAACTATTTCTAAAAGAAATGGATCATTTTCATTGTTATGAATTTTTGATTTTTCTCCTAAATCACAGTTGATATTAATTTCCATAGCTTTAAAACTTTATTATAACATAGCATGATTAAAAATATTTTAAACCTTGGTGACTCTTCAGTTTATTGCGACTTTGGAGTGGAGGTTAATAGAGAAATCAATAATAATGTAATAAAATACTTCAAAAATCTTAAGGAAAAAAAGTTTGACGGAATTACAAATATAACGCCATCTTATAATAAGTTAATCGTTTCATTTGATTTAGAAGTAACAACATATTCTAAAGTAAAAAAAATAATCGAAAATCTTGAGTTAGAAGAGAAAATTGAAATTGAAAAAAAAATAATTGAGATTCCAATTTGTTGTGAAAATAATTTTAAGATTGATTATGATAGATTAGAGAAAATATTGAACATTAAATTTGAAAAATTATTGGAAATTTTTTTTAATGATGAATATTTTTGCTACATGACAGGCTTTATAGCAGGAATGCCTTTTTTAGGAGATACAAACAAAAAATTAAGAGCAAAAAGATTGGATACACCAAGAGTTAAAGTTCCAAAAGGATCAGTTGGATTGACCGAGCAGTTTTGCAATATTTACACATACGAGAGTCCTGGAGGATGGAATATTATTGGAAATACTCCAATAAAAATTTTTAATAAAGCCGAAGAAAACAATCCACTTTTAATCAATCCAGGAGACAAAGTTAAGTTTAAACGCATTACCCAAGATGAATATGACAAAATCAAGTGATAATTATTTTGAAATTGAAAGAGCCGGAATAAATACAACATATCAAGACTATGGTAGAAAAAATCTTAATCATCTAGGCATTCCTATAAGTGGAATTATGGATAAAAGAAATTATATTCTTTCGAATTCATTATTGAAAAAAGATTTAAATTCATCAGTGATAGAATTTGCTTATCAAGGACCGTTATTAAAATATCATGGAGAAAAAATATTTATTGTTATAACTGGAGATGTACAATTTAAAATTGTTAAAATGAATAAAAAAATTATTATTGGAAAGCCATACAATGTATATTTAATTGAAAATAAAGATAAAATTGACATTCAATCTACCAATAAATCAGTTTATGGATATTTATCTATAAACGAAGATATTATCCTTGATAAATTCTGGGGCAGTGTATCAGTAAATACAAAAGCAAAAATTGGACCAAACAATGGTCAAAAATTATCTGTAAATCAAAAAATAATTTTAAGTCATAAAAATAATCCAGTTCCATTAGCAAAATTAAATTATGTAAATTCAAAAATTGAATACATTAGAGTTATAAAATCTACAAATTTTGATTTTTTTTCTGAAAAGTCAAAAAAAAATTTTTTTAACAAGGAATTTAAAATCACTAAATTATTAGATAGAATGGGAATGAGATTAGAAGGAAATCGCCTAGAAAATATAGTTAATAATAATATTAAGTCTGAAGGTTTAGTAAAAGGTGTGGTTCAAGTTCCAAGTGATGGAAATCCAATAATAATGCTTGCTGATCATGGTACTATTGGCGGTTATCCTAAAATTGCAAATGTGATAAGTGCTGATTTTGATAAAGTTGCACAGATGACACCAGGTGCATATATAAAATTTAAAGCAGTTAATTTAAATGATGCTGAAAAACTATTTAAATTTTACAATATAGAGACAAATAATTTAGTTAATCAAATATCGTGAGTTTATTATTAAAAATACCTGGTTATATCCTAGTTTTTCTTGGGGCAGTAACACTAAGCTTCGGGGGACTAATTGTGAAGTCATTTGAGGGTGCAACTTTATGGCAAATTTTATTTTGGAGATCTGTTTTTTTTTGCATAGTTATCATAATTTTTTTATCAATCACTTACAAAAATCAAATCTTTAAATCTATTTCAATATCTGGTGTTCCAGGCCTAATTGGTGGAATTATTTTAGGATTTGGATTTTTTGGTTATGTATTTGCGATGTATAATACTACTGTTGCAAATGCTAATTTTATTATTCAAACGCAAACTCTATTTTTAGCAATTTTTGGATATCTTTTTTTAAAAGAGAAAATATCAAAAATAACATTGATATCTATAATACTAGCTATTGCTGGGATAACTTTAATGTTGGGAAATTCATTAACACAAGGGCAAATGCTTGGAAATATGATTGCATTTATAATGCCCATTTCATTTGCAGTTCTTATAATTATTGTAAGAAAATATCCATCAGTTGACATGATACCATTACAACTTGTTGCAGGTATTGTTGCAATGATAATTGGTTATGTTGTGGCAGGAAGAATAGATATTTCTTTACATGATATTTTTTTGGGTTTTTTAGCTGGTTTTTTTCAGGTAGGATTTGGCTTCATCTTTATAACAATTGGTGCAAGAACTACTCCATCCGCAGTTGTAGGTGTAATTATGATGTCAGAGGCAATTTTTGGTCCATTATGGGCATGGATTTTTATAAATGAACAACCTCCTTTAATTGTTTTGTTAGGTGGTTCAATTGTTCTATTCGCAGTTTTTATACAATTCTTAAACACATCTTTTTCAGAAAAACAAAATGAAAAATAAAAATTTAATACAATTAAATATAAAAGAAATTTCAAATTTAGCTTTAAATTTAATAAGTAAAAAACAATATGAAAAAGCAGAAAGATTGTTAATAGAGTCACTAAAAAAAATTGATAAAAACCATTACTTATTTAATCATTTGGGATATCTCTATTTTGAAAAAGGGGATCTTGATAATTCAATAAAATATTACAATCAATCCATAAAAATAGAAAAAAATAATAAAGAAGCATACTGTAATATGGGTACAGCGTATTTATTTAAAAATGAATATAAACTTTCAAAAGAAATATTTGATATGGGTTTAAAATTTCTTCCCGATAATGAAAATATATTAATAGCATATAGTCAATTACTCTTTGCAACAAAAAATATCGAACAAGCTTTTAAAGCTTTTGAAAATAGAAAAAAAACTAAACAATATTTATCTATTCTTAGCAAACTTACAATGAAAGAGTGGAATGGTGAAAATTTAAATGGTAAATCAATATTAATTTTATCAGAACAAGGCATTGGTGATATAATCCAATTTTCTAGATATTTATTAGAATTACAAAAAAAATTTTCAGTTAAAATAATATTTAAATTAAGACCAAAACTACATTATTTATTCAAAAATTTTAAATTTCAAATAATCGGCCCACAAGATGAAATTCCAAATGCAGATTACTACCAATGTTTAATGACACTACCAGGTATCTTTCATAAATTAGAAAATAAATTAATTAGTAATTACGATTATATAAAGCGGAATAAAAATTTAGCAATCCACTGGAAAAAAGAAATTGGATTAACGGACAACTATAATATAGGTTTATGTTGGCAGGGTGATCCAGCTTATGGAAGAGATTTTATGAGATCAATCCCTCTTAAAAAATTTGAAAAGTTATTTTTGGTACCAAATCTAAATTTTATTAATCTAACAAAAGGTATTGGTAATGAACAAATTAAAAACTTTAAATTTAAAGATAAAATAAAAGATTTTTCTAGCAAAATTGATAACGGTGACAATTCGTTTGAGGATACAATAGCAATTTTAGAAAATATAAATTTACTGATAACATCAGACACTGCTCTTGCCCATGTAGCATCAACAATGAATGTAAAAACATGGTTATTACTTGATTATAGTGCTGACTGGAGATGGCATTTGGAAACAAAAAAATTTAAATGGTATGACTCTCAAATTATTTTTAGACAAACAAAAATCTTTTCTTGGGATGAGGTTATTAATCAAGTCCTACTTAGGTTGGAGAAATATAAATTTTAACCAATTCTTTCATTTTTAAGCTTTATTTTAAGGTTTTTTAAATCTCGATATATGCTATAAACAATGTGCGGAAGAGACTACTTTAATGTAGAGCCGAAGGAGCAACCACCCCGGAATCTCTCAGGCAAAAGGACCGCGCATATTAACTCTGGAAAAAGAACAAGTGTTCTTGCCGAAGGAGCAAAACTCTCAGGCCAATAGACAGAGGGGGCGAAAGAGTTAATATGATTAAAAAAACATCTTTATATAATCTTCATAAAAAATATTTTGCAAAAATGGTTGAATTTGCGGGTTATGAAATGCCAATACAATATAAAGACGGAATTATTAATGAACATAAATTCACAAGAACAAATTGTGGAGTTTTTGATGTATCTCATATGGGTCAATTATTCATTTATGGTAATGAAAACCTAACACAAGACTTAGAGAAAATTTTTCCAGTTGATCTAAAAAACTTGCAAGTAAATCAAAGTAAGTATTCCTTTCTCATGAATGATAGCGCTGGTATTTATGATGATTTAATAATTACAAAAATAATAGGTGGATATTTAATTATTTTAAATGCAGCGTGCAAGGAAAACGATCATAAAATTATTCAGGAGAAACTCAAAAACAAGCATAATGTTGAGTTAAAAGAAAATCTTTCATTAATTGCTATTCAGGGTCCAAAAGCTAAATCTATTTTAGAGAAAGAAATTCAAGGAGTTGAAAAATTGAAATTTATGAGTGGTGGAAAATTTAAGTTTCAAAAAAATGATATTTACATAACTAGATCTGGATATACGGGTGAGGATGGGTTTGAAGTTTCAATTAATGATAGTTATGTACAAGAGTTTGTGGAAAATATGTTAAAATCTGGAGCCAAGCTTATTGGACTTGGTGCTAGGGACACTTTGAGAATGGAAGCTGGTTTATGTCTATATGGAAATGATATT
Organism: uncultured Pelagibacteraceae bacterium; assembly: GCA_902631595.1. Lineage (GTDB taxonomy): Bacteria > Pseudomonadota > Alphaproteobacteria > Pelagibacterales > Pelagibacteraceae > Pelagibacter. The sequence continues at coordinate 10,370 of CACOZH010000001.1, forward strand.
GATATGAACACAACTCCAATAGAGGCAAATCTAAAATGGGCTATTTCTAAAAATAGAATAAATACTGAATATCCAGGATCTAAAATTATACAAAACCAAATTCAATCAGGTGTACATAAAATCAGAATAGGTATTAAACCAGATGGTAGAGTTATAGCTAGAGGAAATACAAAAATATATAACAATGATAATAAAGAAATAGGAAAAGTTACCAGCGGCACTTTCGGTCCTAGTGTTGATCATTCCATTGCAATGGGTTATGTTGAGAATCAATATGCGACTTTAAATACAAAATTGTTTTTAGAAGTTAGAGGAAAAAAAATACCCGCTAATGTATGTAATTTGCCATTTTATAAAAAAAATTATGTTAAAGGAGAAATAAATGTCTAACTTAAAATATTCAAAAGAACATGAATGGTTAAAGCTTGATGGGGATGTTGCTACTATTGGAATTACCAAACATGCAACTGAAATGTTGGGAGATATAGTATTTGCAGAGTTGCCAGAAAAAGGGGCCAATGTTGAGAAAGATAGTACAGCGGGAGTAGTTGAATCTACAAAGGCTGCTAGTGACGTTTATACTCCAATCAGTGGAGAGGTTGTCGAAGCAAATCGAATGATTGTTGATGATCCCTCAAAAATTAATGCAGACCCTGAAGGAGAGGCATGGTTTTTTAAATTAAAAATTAAAGATATTAAAGAACTTGATACACTAATGAATAAAGATGAATACGATAAATTTGCAAAAGAAAGCGCTCAATAATGTTAGAAAATAATAAAAGTTTTTTTAGAAGGCACATAGGTAATTCTGACCAAGAACAGAAAAAAATGTTAAAAGAATTAGGATATAATGATATTAATGATTTAATAACAAAAACTGTACCGGGAAAAATACATTTTAAAGAAGCTTTAACAATTGGCGAGCCGAATTCAGAGTATGAAGCTTTAAGAAAACTTAAAAATATTTCTAAACAGAATAAAATCTATTCAAACTTTTTGGGTATGGGTTATTATGGAACTTATATACCTAATGTAATTTTAAGAAACATTTTAGAAAATCCAGGATGGTATACATCTTATACACCCTATCAGCCTGAAGTAGCACAAGGAAGGTTAGAAATGTTGCTAAATTTTCAACAAATGATTACAGATTTTACAGGGATGGATATTGCCAATGCTTCACTTTTAGACGAAGGAACTGCCGCTGCAGAAGCAATGGGAATGAGCCATAGATTAAATAAAAAAGATGGTAAAATAGTATTCCTGTCTGAGAATTGTCATCCTCAAACTATTGATGTTGTTAAAACGAGAGCAGAACCACTCGGCTTAAAGGTGATAATTGGAAATAATGAAAAAGATTTAGAAAATATAGCAGGCGATTTAGTGTGTGGTATAATTCAATATCCTGGCACTTTAGGTGAACTAAAAGATCCAAGTGAAATGATTAGCAAAATACATAAAAAAAATGGAAAGGCAATTTTAATTTGTGATTTATTATCATTAGCTTTAATTAAAACTCCTGCAGAACTTGGTGCAGATATTGCTGTAGGAAGTTCCCAAAGATTTGGAATACCAATGGGTTATGGTGGTCCTCATGCTGCCTTTTTTGCAACAAGGGATGAATATAAAAGATCAATGCCTGGAAGGATAGTTGGAGTATCAGTTGATAGACATAATAATAAAGCATACAGACTAGCTTTACAAACGAGAGAGCAACACATTAGAAGAGATAAAGCCACAAGCAACATTTGCACTGCGCAAGCACTCTTAGCTATTGTTGCGGCTGCGTACGCAATCTATCATGGACCAGAAGGTATTAAAAATATTGCGGAAAGAGTTTCACAATTAGCTAATAATTTTGCTAATAAATTAAAGCAATCAGGTTATCAATTGTATTCTGAAAGTTTTTTCGACACTGTAACAATAAAAACAGGCGATAAAACTGATAAAATATTTCAGAATGCATTAGATCAAAAAGTAAACATAAGAAAAGTTAATTCAGAAATGTTAGCAGTATCATTTGACCAAAAAAAAAATGTTTATAGAGCAAATCAATTATTAAAAATATTTAATTCAGCAGAGTCTATTAAAGAAAATCCTACAGAGAGTTTACCGAATTTACCAAAAAAACTTCTTCGTTCTTCTTCCTATTTAGATCATCCTGTATTTAATAATTATCATTCTGAGACAGAGATGTTAAGATATTTAAAAAAATTGGAAGATAAAGATATTGCGCTGAATAGATCTATGATTGCATTGGGTTCATGTACAATGAAATTAAATGCTGTTGCCGAAATGATTCCAGTTTCATGGAGAGAATTTTCAGAACCACATCCTTTTACACCAGTAGAGCAAATGGATGGCTATAGAAATTTATTTACAGATTTGAAAAACTGGCTGAGATCAATCACTGGTTTTTCAGGAGTATCCTTACAACCTAATGCTGGCGCCCAAGGAGAGTACGCTGGATTAATGGTCATTAGAAAATTTCATTTAAAAAATGGTGATATCAATAGAGATGTTTGTTTAATTCCAAGTTCAGCACATGGCACAAATCCTGCAAGTGCACAAATGGTTGGCATGAAGGTTGTAGTAGTAAATTGTGACAAGGAAGGAAATGTTGATTTTGATGATCTTAAAAACAAAGCAGAAAAATATTCTGAAAAATTAGCAGCATTAATGGTTACTTATCCTTCAACACACGGTGTATTCGAGGAAAAAATTACTGAGATTTGTGATTTAATTCACAATAATGGAGGACAAGTATATATGGACGGTGCCAATTTAAACGCTCTTGTAGGAGTTGCAAGACCAGGAAACTTTGGTCCAGATGTATGCCATATTAATTTGCATAAAACATTTTGTATTCCACATGGTGGTGGTGGTCCAGGTATGGGACCTATAGCATGCAAGAGACATTTAGAACCATTTTTGCCTAATCATAAAGTTATTAAAGACTGTGGTCCTGTTTCAGGAATAGGATCTGTATCAGCATCTCCTTGGGGGAGTGCAAGTATTTTACCAATTTCTTGGATGTACATCAAAATGATGGGATCCGAGGGACTTAAAATTGCAACAGAGAATGCAATTCTCAACGCAAATTATGTAGCACACAGGCTTAAGAACTATTTCCCAATTTTATACAAAGGTAAAAATGGAAATGTAGCTCATGAGTGCATAATTGATATTAGGCCAATTAAAAATGACACAGGGATAACTGAAGAGGATATAGCAAAACGTTTAATTGATTTTGGATTTCATGCACCTACGATGTCGTGGCCAGTAGCAGGAACTATGATGATTGAACCTACAGAAAGTGAGAGTTTGAGAGAACTAGATAGATTTTGTGATGCTTTAATTAAAATCAAAAAAGAGATAGACAAAGTAAAATCTGGAGAATATGACAAAATTGACAACCCAATTAAGAATGCACCTCATACAGACGTAGAATTAGTTTCCAATGATTGGAAACATAAATATTCAAGAGAAGACGCGGCTTATCCTTCGGGATATTTAAAAGAAAATAAATTTTGGCCTCCAGTTGCGAGAGTTGACAATGTTTATGGAGACAAAAATTTATTTTGCTCTTGTCCAAGCATGGACGAGTTTAAAGAAGATGCCGCTTAATTCTTGATGAAAATAGCGGTAGTTGGATCAGGAATATCCGGATTAAGTGCAGCCTATTACTTATCAAAAAAACATAAAGTAGACATTTTTGAAAGAGAAGATCATTTTGGTGGTCATTCTTATACATTAGATCTAAATATAAATAACAAAAAAATTTCAGTAGATATTGGTTTTATAGTTTTTAATTATAAAACTTATCCTAACCTTATTAATTTTTTTAAGGATAACTTAATAGAGATAGAAGAAAGCAATATGTCATTTTCAGTGTCAGTAAAAGACACAAATTTTGAATATTGTGGCAAAGGTATTTCGGGCATGTTTTGTAATGCTTCAAATATATTTAATTTTAAATTTTTAAAAATGTTTTTTGATATATTAAAATTTTATAAAAAAAATGAAAATTTAAAGATAGAAAATAATCAATTAACACTTGGGGATTATTTGAATAGAGAAAAGTTATCCAGAGAATTTATTGATTATCATATTATCCCAATGGTTGCAGCGATTTGGTCAATGCCACCTTACGAAGCAAGTCAAATGCCACTAAAATTTTTTTTAAAATTTTTTCAAAATCATGGTTTATTTAAATTGAAAAATAGGCCAAGATGGTACACTGTTTCCCACAGAAGCAGAACATATGTAAATAAAATACTTGGCAAAATAAGTGGTGAGCATTATAAAAATTATAAAATAAATTTAATCAAAAGATATAAAGAAAATGTTGAGATATTTTACGGAGAAAAAAATGAATTCTTCACTTACGATAAAGTAGTAATAGCAACACATGCAGACGAAGCTCTATCATTATTAGAAAATCCATCACAAGATGAAAAATATTTGCTCTCAAATTTCAAATATAAAAGTAACCTAGCTGTAATTCATACTGATAGTAATCAAATGCCAAAAAACAAAAAAGCATGGAGTGCTTGGAATGCAAAGTTAAATAAAAATATTATCGAAAATTCATCAGTAACATACTGGCTAAATCTTTTGCAGAATCTAAAATTTGATGAAGATATTTTTTTGTCACTTAATCCTTTTGAAAAAATTGATGAAAAAAAAATTCTCAACCAAGTAACATTTACACACCCATATTATGATAAATCTGCGCTCGATAACCAAGCTGAATTAAAAAAACTTCAAAATGTTAATAATACCTTATTTTGTGGGAGTTATTTTGGATATGGATTCCATGAAGATGGAATTACTTCTTCAATAGATATGCTAAAGTCAATTAATGATTAAGTTCTCTAAAATTTATTCTGGACAAGTAATACACACAAGATTTAAACCTAAAAAACATTATTTTAGGTATAAAGTATTCAGTTTATTAATAGATTTAGATGAAATTAACGAAATTGATAATAATTTAAATTTTTTTTCTCATAACAGATATAATTTAATTAGTTTTTTCGACAAAGACCATGGAAATAGAGATGGAGGCAATATTAAAGAATGGGTGAAAGAGAATTTAATAAAAAAAAATATCAAATTTCAAAATATTAGAGTAGAAATTCTGTGCTATCCAAGAATACTTGGATATGTATTTAATCCACTTTCGATCTTATATATTTATAATGAGAAAAACACCTTAATTTCAATTTTTTATGAAGTAAAAAATACATTTGGAGAACAACATACTTATATTTTTGAAACGAAAGATCAAAAAATAATTAAAAATAAATGTGATAAAAAGTTTTATGTGTCACCCTTTATAGACATGGAATGCGAATATAATTTTAGTGTTACAAAGCCTGGAGAGACTATATCTATAATAATTAATCAATACGATAAAGAGGGTAAGCTTTTATTTGCTTCACAAGATGGAAAATGTCAAGATTTAACCTATAAAAACCTTATACTTAATTATTTAAAACATCCACTGATGACTTTTAAAGTAATAGTTGCAATACATTATGAAGCATTCAAACTTTGGTTTAAAAAAGTAAAATTAGTGAAAAAAAATATACAAATTTTAAATAAGATAACTTTTGAAACCAATGAGCATAAATAGTATTTCAGACAAAATAGTTTTTAGCATGTTGAAGCATATCAAACATGGTGTGCTAGAACTTACAAATCACGATAACAAAAAATATATTTTTGGAAGAGATTCAAGCGGATTAGATGTTAGCATAAAGATTAATAAGCCCAACTTCACTTACAAAATAATTAAAAGTGGAAGTGTAGGATTAGCGGAAGCTTACATGAGAGGAGATTTTGAAACAAATAATCTTTCAAACTTAATAGAATTGACTGCAAAAAATATTAATATTATTCATAAATTTTCAGGATTATTTGATTTCCCATTATTCAATATAATTAAAAATTTTCTTATAAAAAATACCAAAAGTAAAAGTAAAGAAAATATTGCCAAACACTATGATCTTGGAAATAATTTTTTTTCTTTGTGGTTAGATAAATCTCTCACTTACTCAAGTGCAATTTTTGATAATGAAAAAAAAGATTTAGAGTCTGCTCAATATAATAAATATTTTAAATTAGTTAATTTGATTCAACCAAAGCAAGGCGATAAAATTTTAGAAATAGGATGTGGTTGGGGAGGATTTGCTGAATATGTTGGAAAAAATTTAGACGTAAAATTAGATTGTATTACAATTTCAAAAAAGCAATATGAATTTGCAAAGGAAAGAATATATAAAAATCATTTAAATCATAAAATTAATATAGAATTAAAAGATTACCGAGATGTTAATAAAAAATATAATTCGATGGTGTCCATTGAAATGATTGAAGCAGTAGGCCAAAACTATTTAGACAGTTATTTTAAAACTATTAAAAATAATTTAAATGTTAATGGTAGAGCTGCCATCCAAGCAATTGTAATTGATGATAAATTATATAAAAGATACAAGACAAAAGAAGATTTTATTCAAAAATTTATATTTCCTGGGGGTTTTTTGCCGTCTAAAAGAAGTTTAGAGGAATTATCAACAAAAAATGGTTTAAGACTTGATCTTATGAATTCATATGGTGAACATTATTCTGACACGTTAAGAATGTGGCGTGATGAGTTTCTAAAAAAATGGGATTTAATATCCAAGCAGGGATTTGATTTGACGTTTAAAAAAATGTGGGATTTTTATTTGTCGTACTGTGAAGCAGGATTTAAATCAAAAAATATTGATTTAGTTCAATTCTCACTACAAAATAAATAATATTTTATGAAAATTTATAAATCTTTAAATTTAATTTTATTGATAATTATTGCTCAATTTATTACAAGTTGTTCATCAAATAGTTCTATGAAACCAGAAGATTTTAAAGATAAACAGCCAAGATTGATAATTGAGGAATACTTAGCAGGCGAAGTAAAAGCTTGGGGTATTTTACAGAATAGATCAGGTAAAGTAACAAGACAATTTTCTGCAATTCTCAATGGTAAATGGGATGGAACTCAATTAATTTTAGATGAAATATTTAATTGGGATGACGGAGAAGTTCAAAAAAGACAGTGGAAAATTAATAAAATTGATGATCACAATTATGAAGGTACAGCTGGAGATGTGGTTGGAAAAGCAAAAGGTTTTTCATATGGACCAGCATTTAAATTTGAATATGTTTTATTAGTTCCAGTAAAAGGTAAAGAAATGAAAATAACTTTTGATGATTGGATTTTTATGCAAGATGAAAAAGTTGCTATTAATAGAGCAAGGATGACAAAATTTGGATTTAGAGTTGCTGATCTAACAGTAGTTTTTGTAAAAGATTAATCTTTTTTTTGAAGTTTTGTTCCTTTTTTTAATAGATTAAAATATAATTTATTTGGCAATAATTTAAAAAACTTTAGAGTCAATGTTAGTTGTTTAGGGAAATGAATTTCAAAGTTATTTTTTTTAATTAATCCCTCATAAATTTTCTCTGCAGCAAATTCTGGAGTTTTTAAAAATGGCATTTTAAAATCATTTTTGTCTGTCATTGGCGTTTTTATAAAACCAGGCGATACCAAACATATTCTTACATTATTTTTTTCAAAATCAAAATATAAACTTTCTGCTAAACTTATTAACGCAGATTTTGATGGTCCGTATCCTGTTGTATTAGGTAAACCCCTATAACCAGCAATTGAAGATACTATTGTTATTATTCCATCTTTTTTATTTTTGAAATATTCTTCAACAGCTTTAATGCAGTATAGAGTACCAAAAAAATTTACCTTGAATACATTTTCGATTTGTTCAACATCTATATCTTTTTCTTTTTTTGGACTCCACGTTCCTGTTGAAAAAAAACATATATCTATATTTCCAAAATATTCTTTAATTTTTTTAAAAACTTCTTTGCACTTAGCTTTATCAGTGACATCTAAAGGGAAAGATACTATATTTTCATTTGATTCGGAAATTTCATTTAATAAATTTTCTCTTCTAGCAGAGATTGCGACTTTCCATCCTTCCCTAGCAAATTTTAAAGCTAACGATTTGCCAATTCCACTACTTGCGCCAGTTATCCACACTACTTTTTTATTCATATATGATAATGTATTTAATAACTATTTTAATTTATGCTAGCAATTAATTTTTTATGGACGATGTTGTTGTTATAGGTGGTGGAATTATAGGTGCCGCAACGGCTTATTTTCTATCTAAAGAGGGCAGAAAAGTTAGAGTTATTGAGAGAGATCCTACTTACAAAAATGCTTCATTTCCCCTCTCTTTAGGTGGTTTTAGACGTCAGTTTTTTCAAAAAGAAAATATTTTATTAGGAAAATTTGCAAGAGAATTTATCTTCGATATTTCAAATACGTTAAAAACCAAAAAAAATCCAAATCCTACTGCAAGCATGGTTGCAAATGGTTATTTATTAATGTTTGGTCCTCAGCACGCTGAGGAGCAGTATAAAGCTTTAGAAAACCACAAAGCATGTGATGCGGGGACAAAAAATATCAAAGGTAACGATATTAAAAAATACTTTCCTTATGTAAATTCTGAAGGAATAGAAACTGCAACATTTACAGATAATAATACAGAGGGATGGATAGACCCATTTCTTTTTCATTCTGCCTTAAAAAGCAAAGCTATAGAATTGGGAGCTGAATTTGTTAAAGGTGAAGTTAAAAGTATAAAAGAGATAAAAGCACGAGCCATTGTGTCAGCTGCTGGTTGTTGGACAAAAGATTTGTTGGAAGATATTCCGGTGGTGCCTCAAAAACACACAGTGTTCAGAGTTAAATGCCCAAAACATATTCCCGAAATGCCTTTGACAGGAGATTTAACAACAGGTGTCTATTGGAGACCTGAGGGAAAAGAGTACTTGGCAGGATCACCTATTTCAGTATTTGATGCAAATGATTTAGAGCCTGCATGGAATGACTTTGAAGAACTTGTCTGGCCAGCGCTTGCTAAAAGAATTCCAGCTTTTGAAGAATTGAAATTGACTGGAGGTTGGGCTGGTTATTATGATTGTAATAAATTAGATAATAATGCAGTTGTAGGCAAACATCCTAAATATGAAAATGTATACATGGCCTCAGGGTTTACAGGAAGAGGATTAATGCAAGCCCCTGGAATCGGAAGAGCTCTAACTGAATTGATTACTACAGGATCTTATCAAACAATAGATATAAGTGCTTTTTCTGTTGAAAGAGTGCTAAATAGTAAAGTAAGACACGAACCTTACGTATTATAATTTTTTTACATATATTCCCAATACCCCATTGAATATAGAAACGATAATAATAATTATCTGTCCTTTCATAGTATAAAAATCAAATGATGGATATGAGCCTAAAGCTATACTTAATAAAATATATGTAATTGTAAATGGTTTATAAAATTTTTTTATTATTTTCATAATAAAAATTTTTATATTAAAAACCCTGGAAATAATGTTTTCCAGGGTTTGAAACTGTATTTATTTTTTCTTATATTTTGCTGCTTCTTCAGATCCGCTTGTTGCTGAACCTTTACTGTATGAGTGAGCTCCCATACCAGCAAGCTGTCCATCTTTTACAATTAGATACTGATTTCTAATTTCTTTACCCTCAAAGAAACATTCTAAAATTTCTCTTACACCATCCGCATATCTTGCTTGCGCAGTCAAAGATGTACCTGACGTGTGGGGTGTCATACCATGATTTGGCATACTTCTCCATATGTGATCATTAGGAGCTGGTTGAGGAAACCAAACATCTCCTGCATACCCGCTTAATTGACCACTTTTTAAAGCTTTTGCAATTGCGTCTCTATTACAAATTTTACCTCTAGCTGTATTAACAATGTATGCGCCTTTTTTCATTTTACTAATCATAGCATCATCAAATAAATTTTCTGTCTCAGGGTGTAGTGGACAATTGATTGTTACAACATCACACACCTTAACCATCGACTCAACTGACTCATGGAATGTTAGATTTAACTCTTTTTCAACACTTTCTGGTAATTTATGTCTATCAAAATAGTGTAAATGTACATCAAATGGTTTCATTTTTCTTAGTGCATCTAATCCTATTCTACCAGCAGCAACTGTTCCAATATGCATACCTTCAACGTCATAAGATCTTTGAACAGCATCTGCAATGTTCCAACCACCTTCATTAACAATTCTGTGTTGATTATGGTAATCTCTTACCATTGATACAATCATCATAACGATGTGTTCAGCAACAGATCTTGAATTACAAAAAGTAACTTCTACAACATCTATTTTATTATCCATCGCCGCTTGCAAATCTACGTGATCTGATCCAATTCCAGCAGTAATTGCCATTTTAAGATTTTTAGCTTTAGCGATTCTTTCTTTTGTTAGATAATAAGGAAAAAATGGCTGTGATATAACTATGTCAGCATCAACAATATGTTTATCAGCCTCACATCCATCTCCATCCTTGCTATTCGTCACGATTAGTTCATGACCATTACTTTCTAAAAATTTTCTTAATCCAAGTTCTCCAGATACACATCCTAATAATTGTCCTGGTGTATAATCTCTACCTTTTGGGCTTGGCAACGTCATTCCGTCAGGATATTTTTCTAATTTTGGAAGCTCCGATAAGGGATAACTTTTAGGCATCCCTCCTTTTGGATCATCATATAATATACAAAGTACTTTCATTTTATTCTCCTAGTTAATATGTTGTAAAACACCTTTATGATTGATTTACATTTAAGCTTACCATAAATACTTATCAGCAAGCAATTAAATAATGTCTACTTTGGGTATTTCTTCTTTAAAATAAATCTGTTAATAACGACCCCAAACGATAGGACAATTATTGATCCGAATATAATCGGACTTAAAAGATAGTCGTAAGAAACACTTCCGATTATAACTATTATTGGATTACCACCTGCAGGTGGATGAGTGACATTCAATAAGATCATAAAACCAACACCTAATCCAACAGCAATAGGAATTATTATAAACAACGGTAAAGAAATAAAATTTAAAACCAAAATACCTATAATCGAAGTAACTAGATGACCAAAAAATATATTTTTTGGTTGTGCAAATGGGCTTTCGGGATACCCATATAACAATACCATTGTCGAACCAAAGGATGCGATTAAAAATAGTCCAAAGGAAGTCTCGTAGGTTAAATAAGTTAAGGCCCCAATAGTTAAAATAGAACATAATGTAGCTAAGAATGATTTGATAATAGTTTCTTTATTCATAATTAGTTTTGTAATGCTTTTTTGAGCGCTTTAAAAGGCAGTAAAATACAATCCTTTCTTGAAATATTTTTATAATTTAAAATATACGCAAGTTTTTTTGAGTTTTTTGATAAAATATTATTTGAGGATGAAAAATATTCTAGAACTTCTTTAATAATCTCATTTACTTGATTTAAAGGTTTTTTAATAGATATTAAAGAAAGAAGACTTGCTGAAGCCTCGCAATAAACGCAAGATTTACATTGATAACCCATTTCATAAATTTTATTTCTTTTCACAACTAAACGAATTTCAATTTGATCACCACACATATTATTTTTATATTTTGATTTATGTGTAAAGTTTTTTAATTGCTTATTATTTTTGACATTTGCAGCAATATTTATAATTTTAAGATCCATTAATATAATTTTGATAAATAATAAAATTTGATTTATATTTCTTTTAATAAAATAGCACAATATTAAATCGAAAAAAAAATGTTATTATAAATTTAAAAATGATTTCTTACAAAAATGCTTTAAAATTACTTTATAAGTCAAAGATAAAAATAAAATCAGAAAAAATCTTATTAAAAAATTCTTTATACAGAATATGCTCAGAAAACATTTATTCTAAATCTAATTATCCTGCTACAAACAATACAGCTCTAGACGGTTTTGCAATTAATTCTATCGAAACAACAAAATTAAAAAAAAATAAATATGCAAAATTCAAAGTTTTAAAAACTTTAGTTGCAGGAGACAAACCAGATATAGAAAAAATTAAAAAAGGATATTGCATAGAAGTAATGACCGGAACGTCTATAAAAAAACCATTTGATACAATAATCCCTTACGAAGAATCATATGTAGTCAAAGAAAACAATAGCAAATATCTTTTAATAAATAAAAAAATAAAAAAATTTAATCATCTAAGATTTGTAGGTAGTGACTTTAAGAAAGGTCAAATAGTTGTAAGAAAAGGTGATTTGATTAAAGCTTCTGATATTTTAGCTCTCAAAACTTTAGGGATTAAAAATATAAAAGTGAGAAAAAAAATAAATGTCGTTTTTTATCCAACAGGAAATGAAATTTCTAATAAAGAATTTGTTCCTTTATGGAAAGTTAGAAATTCGAATGGAGATTATATCAAGAGTTTTGCAAGAATCTTACCTATTAAATTTAAAGAGGAAAAAATTTTAAAAGATAATGATGAAAAAAAATTCGAAAAAGAAATAAAAAAATGTATTAAAAAAAATATTGATATAATAATGACTATCGGTGGAGTTTCGGCAGGAAGACATGATTTTATTCCAAAAATTGTTAATAAATTTAAAACTAAATATAAATTTAAAAACTCAAAAATAAGACCAGGTAAACCAATTTTATTTTCAAAATTAAATACAAAGACTGTATTTTTTGGTTTACCAGGTAATCCAATTTCAACCGCAGCATGTTTTAGATTTTTTGTTTTACCATTCATTTTTAAATCAATAGAATACTTAGGCACAAAACCAATTGCCGCAAAATTAAATAGTACATTTAAGAAAGATAAAAACTTCACAAGATTTATTAAAGGAGTTTTAAAAATATCAAAAAAAGGATTTTCAGAATTTAGTGTATTAAAGGGTCAAGAGTCATACAGAATAAAACCTCTCCTTATATCTAATGTTTGGGGGCAATTTAACCAAGGCAAAAGTTCTTTTAATAAAGGAGATATTATCGAGTGTCATACAACCTTCGGTGTTAATTTCCTTTAATAAAAAAAATAAATTTTGTTGTTTATAAAATTAATAAATATTAGAAATTGATATGCTAGATATAAAAGATGCCAAGGTTGCAATACCAATAGTTTTAATAGCTGGTCTACTTTGGTCATTTGGACCTTATGTTGTAAGACATATCGATGGAGCCCAGCAAGTACCATGGCAATATTTATTTACAAGAGGGATAGTAATTTTCACAATCTTAAATTTATTTTTATATTTGGAAGAGGGGAATGATTTTTTTAAAAATTATACTAAAATTGGTATCTCCGGATTTATTGGCGGAATTGGTCTTGGAGTAGCTATGATTACTTTTATTTATTCAATAACAAATACATCTGCGGCTGTTACTTTACTATGTCTTGCAGCTATGCCATTTATAACAGCTCTTCTTGGTTTTATGTTTTTAAAAGAGACAATTTCGGTTAATGTATGGGCAGCTATAATTATTGCAGCTATTGGAATTTTAATTATGGCAATAGATAACACTGGCAAAAATACAATTCTTGGGTTTGTATTTGGTATTATATCTTCAATTGGTTTTTCTATTTTTTCAATAACTTTAAGATGGAGAAAAGAAACACCAAAATTTACTACAGTTGCTATTGCTGGAATGTTTTGTGCAATTGTCTCAGCATTCATGATTACAATAAACGATTTAAGTTTTCTATCTTCCGGAAAAAACCATGCTTTATTTGCAACCCACGGAACTTTAGTTTGCTTAGGTTTAATATTATACTCTATAGGATCAAAACATATACCCGCTGCTGAATTAACACTTTTGTCTTTAACAGAAGTTATAGGTGGAATATTTTGGGTATGGATACCATTATTAGGAATAAACGAAATTCCTAGTCAAAGTACAGTGATTGGCGGATTTTTAATATTTATATCAATCATATATTATAGTTTAATAATCAGAACAAATAGAAGATTTATTGGGCTTAATTAAATGTCACAAAAAGTAATTGTTAACAGTTGGAATGAGTGGGATCCACTTAAACATGTTATAGTTGGAAGAGCAGATGGGTGTTGTATACCAGCTCCTGAACCAGCTTTAGATGCAAAAGTTCCAGAAGACTCAGATATGAGGGGCAAGTATGGGCCTAGAACAAAAGATACAGTGGATAAGGCTAATCAACTTTTAGATAATTTTTCAACAATCCTTGAAAAACGTGGAATTAAAGTAGATAGACCAACACCAATTAATTTTAATCAATCTACTTCAACCCCAGACTGGAAAACAGAAACAATGTTTGGATGCATGCCTCCAAGAGATGTTTTATTGACAGTAGGAAATGAAATTTTAGAGGCAACTATGAGTTATAGGTGCAGATGGTTTGAATATTTATGCTATAGGCCTTTATTAAATAAATATTACAGTGAAGATCCAAATATGAGGCACGAAGCAGCTCCAAAACCTAGACTAACAGATGCCGATTATAGAAAAGATTATTTGTCAGAAAAAATTGGAGTCCAGAAAAGATTAGAGTGGACAGAAAATAAATTTTTCGTAACTACAGAAGAAGAGCCTTTATTTGATGCGGCTGATATATTAAGATTTGGGAAAGATTTAGTGGTCCAACATGGTTTTACAACTAACCTGAAAGGTATTGATTGGATTAAAAGACATTTTAAAGATCACAGAATACACGCAGTTAATTTTCCTGGAGATCCTTACCCAATACACATTGATGCAACCTTTACACCAATAAAAGAAGGTTTGATTATTAACAATCCACAAAGGCGATTACCAGAAGATCAAAGAAAACTTTTTGAAAAAAATGGATGGCAAATAATTGACTCTGCTCAACCAGCACATAATTCGCCACCACCTCTTTGTTATTCATCTGTTTGGCTATCAATGAATGTATTAGTTTTAGATCCAAAAACTGTTTGTGTAGAAAAAAGTGAGGTTTACCAAGCTGAACAACTTGATAAATTAGGTATGGAGGTGGTTCCTGTCGAGCTTAGGGATGCATACGCATTTGGTGGTGGACTTCACTGTTGTACAGCCGATGTTTATAGAGAAGGAAGCTTGAATGACTACTTTCCCAAACAGTAATTAGTTTGGGTTTTTTTTTAAATATTCTATATAATTTATTACTTCGTTAATTTTTTCATCTGGAATATCTTTGTAAGTTGATTTAAATTTACTTTTTACACAAATTGCTACATGGGCGTAGGGATTTCTACCACTAGGATGATTGGGATGATCAGGTAATTGACCAGCCAAAAAATCGCCAGCTTCCTGAATAATTTTCCATAGTTTGCTCGCGTTCTCTTTATTCATTAATTTTACAATTTAACTCAATTTGATTAATAGACATTTTCCTAATTATTTAAAAAATCTTATTAGATTTTACTATTTTCTTTAGTGTTCAGAAGACTTATCTATATCGAATGTCTCTAATTTAGAAGATAGTTCATTGCTTAATTCAGTTTCATCAGAATTTGTTTTATTTAATTCTCTCTGTTTTAATCTTTCATCTTTAAGAATTTCTTTTCGCTCTCTCATTTTTTGCTCTCTATCAAATTGTTCTTCCCACTCTTTTAATTTCATCGATTCGATTTTTCTCTGCTCTTCCTCTTGAATCATAATTTCTTTTAAAAATTTCTCTTTTTTTCTTTTTTCTCTTAATTCTTTTTTATCTTGCTCTTCCTCTCGTGCTTTAAGGTCAATATCCTTCCTAAATTGCTCTTCCCCTTTAAGTTTTAATTCCTTCTCCTTTGATCTTAAATCTTTGTCAATTAATCCTAAGTCCTCATCTTTTTTTACTAATCTTTTATTTTCAATTTTTTGATTTTCCTCTTTAATTTTTAACTCTTTTTCTTTAAGTTTAAGTTCCTCTTCTTTAAATTTTAATTTAATACTCTCTTTGCTTAATCTTTCTTCCCAAGATCTTAATTCTTTCCTATCTTTCAATATTTGATTATTTTCTGCTAACTTTTTTAATTTAATTTCTTTGATTTTCTTTTGCTCTTTATTTTTTTTGTAATTTTTTAAAACATTTTTAAAACTCTTTGATGTAAAGAGAGAAACATTCGCTACTGATTTGTTTTTATTTTTTTTCATTTTTATTTTTTAAAAAGCAGATTTGACCAAAGAATTCAAAACTTTTCAATGATACTTTTCTAAAATTTTTTATTTGTGACTATTTTGAGTTCAACTATAAATTGTTTTGCTTAGCTTGAGAATTATCCAATGTTTCTGGCGCATCTGGATCCAATTCTAGTCCAGCCGGTGTAATTGTTGCAGGCATTGGTGTAAAAGTTGAATCAGGATTTTCTGCAGTCTTTCTAACTCTCATTCTATGTAATCCAAAAATTCCTATGAAAGCATGAATTAATATTAAAAAAATAAAAAAACCATTTAATCCAAACCAATTCATAAATATTGAGCAAATAATTGGTCCACTAATTGCTCCTAATCCAAAAATCAATTGAAGACCTCCGCCAGCGGCTACAAATTTTTCTTTTGGCACAAAGTCGTTTGTGTGAGCTAGGTTTAACGAAAATAAAGGCAAACACAAAGATGTGTAAGCACCTACAAATAAAAAAAATAATATTTTTTTAAACGCAAATTCATCCATGTAATATGTATTTTGCAGTGGATCGCTTGAAGACAAAATTGAAAAAAATGCTAATGTTGATCCAGCTAATGTAGTTACAACAATTACTTTTCTTCTATCATAAATATCTGAAAAATATCCGATTGGTCCTTGTCCAACCACTCCAGAAATTGTTGCAACAAATAATAAAATAGATGTTTCGAAAAGTGTGAAACCTGCCTTAGTTGCGTAAACAGATATAAGAGAGAAGAAAGCAGCATGAATTACTCCAGTCGCGAAAGAACTTACTGTTCCCAAAGGAGAGATTTCATATAATTCTTTTATGCTGATTGTGCCAATTTTTTTAAATTTTGGAGCTGGTCTTTTTGTTAAAAGTATTGGAACTAATGCAAGTGATAATAAAACTGATACTAAAATAAAAGGCTCATAAGCTTTGGGTTCACTAACATTTAATAATAACATTCCTAAAGCCAATCCAAAATAAATTACTATCATATAAGCAGATAACAGTTGTCCTCTATTTTTATTGGTTGCTCTATCGTTTAACCAACTTTCAGATACAACATAGCAACTGACTAAACTTATTCCTGTAATAAATCTACTTATTGTCCACATGAATGGATTTACATATGCAACCGCTACCAATGCACTTAAGGATGCTAAAGAAGCGAAAGCAGCAAATACCCTGATGTGACCAACTTTTTGAACTAAATTAGGTGTAGTTTTGGATCCTATAAAATATCCAACATAATAGCCTGACATAAAAATACCAGTAGTTAAAACACTAAAATCTTCTAACACAGACCTGATACCCATGATCTGCATTTGAAGACCGTGCGCAATCATCATAGTTCCAATACCTAAGAATAGAGCCCAGGATTTTTTTACTTCTTTATGCATATAAAATAATTTGATGGCTAATTAGATTTTAATTGTGTTTTTTTAATGGCTAAGAAGGAGTGAACTGCAATAGTTAATATTATAACTACTCCACCCTGGATCGTTTCTAAGGAAGGTTGCTCTTTAATGACAAGCCATACCCATACTGGTCCAAGTATAGTTTCTAATAAAAAAAATAGATTTACCTCAGCGCCCGTAATATATCTCGGTGCAATAGTAACTAAAACAAATGGAATAGCAACACAAAGTATACACATAGTTGGTATAATGAAGATATCGTTATCTTTTAATTCAAAACTATCAATGAATAATAAGGCTACTAATGCGACTACTAATTTTCCAACAACTGCAGAAGGAACCAGGTTAATCTCTTTCCCAGCTCTAATAATTGTAGCTCCCGCAGCTAAACCTGCCGCAGTAACAAAACCTAATATATCCCCTACAATGTTTCCAATTTTTAAAGAGTCGTAAAATATATAAAGTACACTAATAAATGTAATAACAATTGCAATTAAAGTGTTCCTATCAGTCTTTTCTTTTAAAAAAATTTTACCAAAGATAGCTGAAAGCATTGGGGCAAGTGCGATCATTACCAATGTATTAGCTACATTTGTATTTTGTATTGACAAGACGAAAGTTATATTTGTTATTGAAAAAGTGAGGATATAACTTACACCGTAAAAAGAATTACCAATTAACAATTTAAAAAAATTTAATCTATAAATAATTAACATTCCAAACAAAACAACAATAAAAGGTATTGCACCTCTGTAAAAAACTAGACCCCAGGTCTCTAAACTTGATAGTCTTATAAATAGAGAATCTGGTGTGATAAACATTACTGCTATGAAGGCCATAAGAGAGCCCTTTTGCTGATTTGTTAAATTTTCCATAATTTTATTTCTTTCCAAAATTTCTTCGCTAGATTTATACCAGTTAAATCATAGTAATTCTTTAATCCAGTTGGAGAGGTTACATTTATATCTCCATTAAGTTTTTCTGATATAAAATCTATGCCAGCGAAATAAATTCCATCTTTTTTTAATTTTTTAGCAATGATTGTTGATATATCTATTTCCTTTTTAGAAAGATGAGATGTTACTGCAGTTCCTCCTTTGCCTAAATTGCTTAAAATTGAGCCTTTTTTTGGTATCCTTGATATAGATCCACAAACTTTACCATTTATAATAAAGACTCTTTTATCTCCATTTGTAATTCCAGGTAAGAATTTTTGACACATGATATATCCGTGTTTCCTTAAATATCTTATTAAAAAACTTTTGCTAATTTTGCCTTTCAAAAGTATAATATTGTTCCCACCGTAACCATGTATTGGTTTTATAACAACATACGAATTTTTTTTTAAAAAATTAAGAATATCAGCAATTCTTGAAGTAAAGATGGTCGGAGGCATGTATTTTTTAAATTCATAAGAATATATTTTTTCTGAGATACTTCTGACTGAGGTAGGATTGTTTATAATTATCACCTTTTTAAGCCTATCTAAAAAATAAGTAGTTGTTATGTAATCCATATTAAAAGGAGGATTTTGCCTAATAAGCAAATATTTAGATCTCTCTAAATCTATAGTTTTTTTATATAGTTTTTTAAAAAAATTCTTTTTATTAAAAAATTTAATAAAATATCCTTCCGCAAATATTTTGTTGTTTTTTATAAATAAATTTTTTGGCTGATAATAAAAGATTGTTGCACCACTATTTTGGGCCTCTATAGCTAAGAAAATTGTTGTATCATTATTATAATTTAACTTATTTAAATCATCACCCTGTATAGATATAATTTTATTTTTCATGAATAGAAAAGAAATTTTTATCATTAAGATACTTTGTCATAATTTCCTCTGCATTTGTGCTATTAGTTTCTATAATAGTTTTTACATGACGTAAAAATTTGACCTCATCTTGTTTTTTACTATTTAATTCATTTCTATTCTCTAAACCTCTTTTGGATATTTCAAATAAATCTTTAGACCATTCTAATATAGATTTTTTAAATAAAATTGTTTTCAATCCCTTTTTAGGTGCATCCTTGTATGCTGACATAATTTCATTAATGTTCCATTTCTTCACCATATTAAAAGTATCGTCAAGATTTCCGTATAACAAACCAATAAAAAAAGCTGGACCGGCACATAAACAATCCCATCCACAAGCATCCATAGAACGAATTTCAATATATTTTTTTAATCTATTTTCGGTAAAAATTGTGCTTAGATGATCAGTTACATCCTCTTCATTGGGCAATATATTTTCAACTTGTCCATCAATAAAGTTTTGAAAAGTTTTATTTTTAGCATCTATAAAATTATCTTTTCTTTTAATAAAAAGCATTGGATAATTTAAAACGAATTCAGCATATTTTTCAAAGTTCATATTTTCTAAAAAGATTTTTGGTAAGCCACCTCTATATGTATTTTGCCAAGCGTAAGATCTGTAAGATAAATATCCACTATTATTTTCTTCAACTATTGCTGAATTAGAAAATAACGCGATTGTAATTGGGGTCAGTCTATTAACTACAAAAAACTTTTTGCTAAAATCATTTTCAGAAGTGTAATCAATATTAACCTGAGTGCCACATGTTCTATACATCATGTCTAAACTTAATTTACCAAAGAGTGGCATTACTTTAGTCATAATCTCATATCTATTTTTTGGATTAGATGGTATTTCTTCAATTTTTGAAATTGGATCAAAACCTGAACTAATTAAATTAAAATTCAATTTATTTAAAGACTGATTTAGTTCAAATAAATATTCTTGTGATTCACCACATGTTTGATGAATATTTTTTAACTTCTCACCAGATAATTCTATTTGATTACCTGGCTCTAATGTTATGTTTTTTTTACCTTTTTTTAGTGAAATAATATTTTCACCTTCTTTTACCGGCTTCCAGCCAAATTCATAAAGTTTTTCAAATAAATTTAAAATTGATTGATAATCGACTCTTTTTCCATTTGAAAAAACAAATTTTTCATGCTCAATACCAATTCCACAATTACTCTTATTTTTTATACCAAGTTCAAAATACTTTATTATAAATTCTTTTGTGATCATAGATTACTTAAATAACTAGAAACTTCCTCTAAACTTTTTAATTTAGATGAGCATGTTTGATGTTTACAAACTATGAAATGATCCTCACCTTCATCTTCTTTATATATTATTGTAGCATTATCCATAAATTTTTTTACTGTAAGTTCCTTTACTTTTTCAGAAATCTCTGCGTTTTTTGAATTTATTGTAACAGTAATGTTTGCATCACAAATATCTAAAGTTTTTATATAGCTGAACATTTGAGAAAAATTAGAGTTTAAATAAGAATGAAATGAATTTGATAATTTATCAATTCTTTCTTTCCATCTTACATTTGGAGAAATATTATTTAATTTATTTATTATATATAAATAAATACTATTACCATTTGGAATATTGTTATCATTGAGATCAATAGGCTCAATAAATAGGTCATTAGATTTAATTTTATTTTTTTGAAGGATGATTTCATTTAAATTAAAAAAATTATCCCAAGCCTCATCCATTAATATTTTGCATTTATCTAGTGAAGATATATCCTTATTTAGTTCATAGTTAGTTAGTAAAAGTAAACTTATATAAACATAATCTTCTAAGAAAACCTCAACTTTTTTATCCTCATTATAGCAGTGAAATAATTTATCTTTATATATCTCACTAATATTTTTAAAATTTTTAAGAGTTTTTTCATAAAGTATTTTATCATTTAGTAATATCGCAGAATAAAAATTTGAATATATCCAATAAGCGTTTAAATCTGTTTGAGATTTATTGTCAAAGAATGGTTTTGTCCTTTTTCTTCTGACTTCTAAAAGTCTTGTCTCTAAATCTTTAATCTTTGTTATGTGTTCTTCAAAATTTATTTTTGAATTTTCAACTAGTATATTTGAGCCTTCAAAATTACCTTCTTCTGATATCTGATATTTTTTTTTGAATAAGTCTAAATACTTTCCTAAGATTTCTTGTAATTCCTTATATTTCCATACATAATATTTTCCCTCTATGCCATCACTATCTGCATCATAAGCTGAGCCGAGTAGATCATTTACTGTACGAAATTCAGAATTTATAAATTTAATCGTCTGCTTTAATTTATTTTTTAAATAATCATTTTGATTTATACATAAAAAGTTATTTAATAAATTTACATACTGAACGTTGTCGTAGAGCATTTTTTCAAAGTGAGGAACAATCCATTTTTCGTCAACCGTATACCTTGATATTCCTCCTTCTAAGTGATCATATATACCTTTTGAGGAAAGACTTAATAAAAGTTTTTCCACAACATTGAAATATTTTTTGTTTTTTGTTTTTTTAAAAAAATGCAATATTGCATCAAATATATAAAATTGTGGAAATTTCGGAGCACCCTTTAAACCACCATTCACTTCATCAGTATATTTAATAATTTTTTCTATAAAGGGTTCTAAATCTTGTTTAAGCACTGCATTTTTTTGATTAAGATTTCTAAATACTTCTTTCATCTGCTCTGCTTGGTTAATTATTTTGTCTCTATTTTCTTGGTAAACTTTTGAAACGTTCTCTAAAACAGTATTAAAACTAGGTCTACCATGTAGTTCTTTTGGTGAGAAATATGTTCCACCAGTAAAAGGTACTGCGTTTTCATCTAAAAACATTGATAAAGGCCAACCACCTTGTGCTCCAGTTAAAATTGCCAAGCTTCTTTGAAAAATAAAATCAAGATCTGGTCGTTCTTCTCTATCAACTTTAATATTTATAAATTTATCATTCAATATTTTTGCTGTTTGATTATTTTCAAAACTTTCGTGAGCCATAACATGGCACCAATGACAACTTGCATAACCAACACTTAAAAATATAGGTTTATTTTCTTTTTTGGCTTTCTCTAAACTCTCTTTATTCCAAGCTAACCATTTTACAGGATTATTTTTATGCTGTTGAAGATATGGACTCTTCTCATTCTTTAACATATTTTCCATAATTTATTTTGTTTTAAGTTATGAGGTATATGGTTTTCTTGAAAATATTCTTTTTACCATTGGAGCAAAGTGTTCAAGTGGTAATGACTTATAATTAGGATCAAAACAACCTTGATCGTAATTTTCACAGAAATCTACTGTTGCTTGGTAATATTTATGATCTTTATATTCCTCTCTTTTATACCTATTACCACCAAGATGATGAACATAATAAAAGGTTTGGAACAACCCATGCATTTTTACTATCCAATGTGTTTTTTCACTCACATATGGTTTTAAAATTGCAGCCGCATATTCCGAATGATTCATAGGAGCTAGTTCGTCCCCAATATCATGGAGTAGAGCAGCAACTACTAACTCTTCACTTTCTCCATTTTTAAATGCTTTCGTTGCGCTTTGCAGTGAATGTTCAAGTCTTGAAACCTGATAACCTTCAAGCGTTTCGGTTAATCCAGACATAAATTTTATTATTCTATCGGCTGTTTCGCCAGCATATTTTCTTTCATGTTTATCTAAGAATAAATAATCCTCTTTTGTCCCGTGTTTCATTTCAGTAAAACTAACTTTTTTCATACTAATTGTTTGAACCGGTACTCAATAATGATAATTGAGCAACTTTATCTTCTCCCAACTTATCAACAATTTCAATTGGATATTCTCCAGTGAAATAATGATCAGTTAATTGTGGATATGTATTATTTCTTTTTTCATAACCCATAGCTTTATATAAACCATCAATGGACAAAAATTTCAATGAATTTGCACCTATATATTTACAAATTTCGTTGACTGATTTATTGGCGGCCAGTAGCTCACTTTTGGTTGGCATATCAACCCCATAAAAATCAGGATATTTAATCTCTGGACTAGCAATTCTAACATGAATTTCTTTTGCTCCTGCGTCATATAACATACTCACAATTTTGTGTGATGTAGTACCTCTCACGAGGGAGTCGTCTACTAGGATTATTTTCTTATCTTTAATTGAGCTTTTGTTTGCATTTAATTTTAGCTTAACACCTAAACTTCTTATTTTTTGCGCAGGCTCAATAAAAGTTCTTCCAACATAATGGTTTCTAATTAGACCTAGATCAAAATTTATCTTTATTTTTTGACTATAACCTATAGCAGCAGCATTGCCAGAGTCAGGAACAGGCACTACAAGATCTGCTTTAATATCATCCTCTAAAGCTAATTGTTCTCCAAACATTTTCCTAAATTCATATGTTGTTTTTCCATTTAAAATACTGTCCGGTCTAGAAAAATAAATATACTCAAAAACACATGGTCTAGATTTTTTTTTAGGGAAAGGTTTAATGCTTCTAAGTTGCCCATTTTCAATTATAACAATTTCTCCATTTTCCACCTCTCTTAAAAATTTTGCACCTATTATGTCTAAAGCACAAGTTTCTGATGCTAGCACGTATGATTTATTTTTTTTACCAATCACTAATGGTCTAATACCCAAAGGGTCTCTTACGCCAATTAATTTTTTTTGTGCCAACATCACCAGCGCATATCCACCTTGAATTTGAAAAATTGCATCAGTTATTTTTTCAACTGTTGTTAGTCTTTTTGACTTTGCAATTAACTGAATTATTACTTCTGTGTCAGATGTTGAGTAAAAAATTGCTCCATCTTCTACAAGTTTTTTTCTAATTGTAAGAGCATTTGTTAGATTACCGTTATGTGCAACCCCAATTCCTCCGGCGTTGGTATCCGCAAAAAAGGGTTGTATATTTCTTAAAGTTGTTCCTCCAGTAGTGCTATATCGATTATGACCAATAGCAAAATTTCCAGGTAACTTTTTTAAAACCTTTTCTTTGTTAAAATTATCTCCAACTAATCCATGCCTTTTTTCTGAGTAATATTTATTTCCGTCATAAGACACAATACCACAGCCTTCTTGCCCTCTATGTTGTAAAGCATGAAGGCCAAGGGCAGTTAAAGCTGACGCATCATCAAAATTACTTATTCCAAATACTCCACATTCTTCTCTTAATTTGGAATTATAATTCTTGAACTTTTTCTTTAGCATCTTCATATTCTTTTTTGTCAGGAAATTCTTTCATAAGATAGTTACTCCCTTTTTCAACTAATTGAAAGGCAAAGGATTTTTTTAAGTCAATTGGCCACCTGTTAGAATTATAAATTATATCTATAGTTGCAAATATACAGACCGAAATTACATAGCCCCTTATAAAACCAAAAAAAAAACCAAAAACTTTATCAAGCCCACCAATACCTGTGTAAGTAACTGCTTTACTAATTCCTTTATTTACAAGTAAAATAATAAATATTACTACAATGAATAAACAAATACCCAGACCAATATCTAAAATATAATCATTATCGATAATATCCTCAACATATGGTTTAGTTTTTGGAAATAAGAAGAGAGTAATTACATAAGCCAGTAGCCATTTAGCTGCAGACAATAAACTTAGTACGAAACCTTTTTTATAACATTTTATTAAAGAGAGAATAGTAATAATAATATATATTAAATCGAATATTGAAATCTGTTTAAAAAATTCTACAAATCCTTCCATTTTAATTTAACTTAAAAGGTTTAAATTTAATTAATAGAGCAGGCAATAAAGTTAATACTGATATCATTGCAAACAACATTGCAATACCCGTAAATATACCAAAGTAAATTGTAGGTATAAAATTTGAAAAAACTAAAATTGAAAATCCAAAAACTATAGTTATTGATGTATTGAGTATTGCTATCCCAACGGTTGAATGACAGAAATTTAAAGTTTTTTCATAATTACCAATTCTCTTAAATTCTTCTTTGAATCTGTAAATATAGTGAATACTATTGTCTACAGCTATACCAATAGTAATTGCCGCAATTGTGATAGTCATCATATCAAGCGGTATACCCAGCAACCCAATTACGCCTAAAATAAAAATTGCAGCAATAAAATTTGGAATAACCCCAATTAGAGAAAGCCTTATATTTTTAAATAATATAACAAACATTATAAAAATACCTATCATCACAAATCCAAGAGTTAATATTTGTGATTTAAATAAACTTTGCAATAAATTGTTAAATAAAATTAAAACTCCAGCTAGTTTAAATTCATCTTTTTCAAATCCGAGTTTATTTTTTAAATCGTAATCTATTTGCTTTATTAAATCGTTTCTTTTCAAATTGGGAAGTGAATCCTTTATTCTTAGACTTAATCTTGCCTCTGAATTTTCTATTGAAATGTAGGGGTCGACTATTTCTTTTTTTATTGTTTCAGGAATTTTAGAGTACAATAAACCCATCTCTAAGGTTCCCAACTCTCTCCCATCATTGAGGGCTGTTGCCACTTCTACAATAGATGAAAAAGATAAAACTTTTCCGACAGCTGGTAAGGTTTCTAGATATTTATGTACTCTATCAATCTTATTTATTTTATCTTTAGTAAACCAATACTTTTCATCATCCTCTTCATTAGCGTTTCCCCAATCATCATCTTCATTTTCATTAATATTATAATCAGTTTTTGGAAATTTAATTATAATGTCCAAAGGAGTTGTTCCACCAAGCTTATCATCTATAAGTTTCATTCCTTTATAAATTTCAGTACTTTTCTTAAAGTAATTAATAAAACTATTTTCAACTTCTAACTTGCTAATTCCAAAAATACTTAAAACAATAACAAATAGTGAAATTAAAAAAATCTTATTTTTATTTTTCGCAGTAAAATTAGATAAGCTCATAGTCAAACTTGATTTTTGATTTTCCTGTAATGAAACTTTTTTATCATCTAAAAAATTCAGTAGAGTTGGCAGAAGTGTAAATGTAACTACAAAAGAAGATAAAAGACCCAATGTCATCATCCAACCAAAATCTATTATTGGTTTTATGCCGCTGAAAGCTAAAGATAAAAAAGCAAAAATTGTAGTCAACACAGTATAAATAATAGGCCATACCATTTTTTTGGAAGCAAGTAGAATTAAATCACTTTTCTTTAAACTAGAATTATTTTTTTTTAATTGAAGAAATCTTGTACTCATATGGATATTCATTGCCATAGTAAGTATCAACATTAGTGCTATAAAATTTGAAGAGATCACAGTAACTTTCCACCCGAGAATTCCCAGCAACCCAATCATAACAACCACAGATAACACACAGCTTGATATTGGAATAATAATCCAAACTAATTTTCTAAATACAAACCATAAAGTTGCTATGATAAATAACAAAACTCCAAAACCAAAAACTACAATATCATTTTTTATAAATGTCATCATGTCATCAGCAATCATTGGTATTCCACCCAAGTGTATTTTCGCAATATTTTCATATCCTTTTATTACTTCTCTAATTTCTAAAATATTTTGGTGATTTTTTTCTTTTACCTTGTCTCTAAAAATTTCTCTTTCTTTTTTATTTTTAAAATTTGGTTTAGAATCTTTTTTAAGGTACACAATAATACCAGTAGTTTTTCCATCTTCACTAATAACAAAATTTCTAAATACAGGACTATTTAAAATTTCATTGAAACCTTCTATTCTGTTTACCCCCTCACTTTTAAGAGTGCTAAAATTTTGAAGTTTTTCTGTAAGGGTTTCATCTTTTATGTTTAATAGCGGTATGTCTAAAATCGTAATTACATTATGAACCCAGTCTAGGCTTTGAATTTTATATTTTAAGCTCAAAAGATTATTTATTGAATTGTCAGAGGTCATATCCTCCTCTGGAGTAAAGGTAAGTACTAGAAATTCTTTTGCACCATATCTTTGATTAACTTCATTTAAATATTTTAAATCTGGATCACCTTCAATTAGAAGAGTTTCCGAGGAAGCATCCAACCTAAAATTTTTAGAACTATAAGAAAAAAATATTAAAAAACAAATTAATACAAAAAAAATAAATCTTGGTTTTTCAATAATATTTTTTTTATAAATTTGAGCTAACATTACTTATTAGCTTATATAATTTTAATTAAGAATTTTGAAGATCTTTAAACTTAGTAAACATTGACTCAAATTCTAACATTATATTACCAGTGGGACCATGCCTCTGCTTTCCTATAATAATTTCAGCCAAATGTGAAACTTCATTCATTTTAGCTTGCCATTCTGCATGTTCAACTGTAGCAGCCCTTGGTTCTTTGCCCTGTAAATAGTAAGCCTCTCTATAAACAAACATTACAACGTCAGCATCCTGTTCGATAGACCCTGATTCTCTCAAGTCAGACAATTGAGGTTTCTTGTCATCTCTTTGTTCAACCGCCCTAGATAATTGAGAAAGAGCTAAAACTGGAACGCTAAGCTCTTTAGCTAATGCTTTCAAACCCTGAGTAATTTCAGAAATTTCCTGAACACGGCCTTCTCTAGCAGAATTAGCCCGCATTAATTGAATGTAATCAATTACAATTAGATCTAGACCAAACAATCTCTTAATTCTTCTAGCTCTGTTGCTTAAAGCTGCTATTGATATTGCTGGTGTTTCATCAATATACAATGGTAATTCGGAAATATTTTTTGAGGTTTCTATAAATTTATCTAATTGTTCCTCAGAAATTTTTCCTCTTCTTAAATCATTTGATTTGATTCTCGATTGCTCAGCAATAATTCTTGTTGATAATTGCTCTGAAGACATTTCTAAAGAAAAAAAAGCTATGCAAGATTTTTTCTCGCTTTCTTGAATTTTTTTTGCAGCATTGAAAGCTATATTAGTTGCTAATGCAGTTTTACCCATCGACGGTCTTCCAGCAATTATTACTAAATCAGATTTATGTAATCCACCTAATCTACCATCAAGGTCAGTTAAACCTGTGGGTACACCAACTATTCCTTCCTCATTTTTATATGCGCTAGTGGCCATTTCAATTGTTTGTCTCATTGCCTCATCAAATTTAATTAATGATGAATTAAAATTACCTCTCTCAGCTAAATCAAATAATGTTTTTTCAGTATCTTCTATTATCGTTTTGCCATTCTTGTCCAAATCATTTGATTTTGCTGAATATGCTAAATTTTCAGAAATTTTTATGAGTTCTCTTTTTACAAACAAGTCATATATTAATTTAGAATATTCAATAGCTTGTCTTGTAGAAGCTGAGAACTTAGTAATTTTTATTAAATAGTCAGGAATATTTAAATCGTCCTTTTCGTTTTCAAAAAAATTTTTTAGTGTAATTGGATTAGCTAACATTCCACTAAATATTAGTTTTTCAATTGACGAAAAAATTTTTTGATGCATTGGGTCATAAAAGTTTTGGCTAGTTATAATTGGTGACACGTCGTCAAAAATCTCATTAGACACAAGTATTGATCCTAGTACAGCCTGTTCAGCTTCAACATTATTGGGAGGCTCATTGAAGGTTTCTTTTACTAAATTAAGTTTTTCCATATTTAAAAGATAATTTAGTATTTAAAGCTTAACAACAATAATAGTATATGGGGAAAAAAATGTATAACTATTTTATTTGTTCTTCTGGAACAACTTTTACTTTTATAGAAGACTCTATTTCAGAGTGTAAATTTAAAATAACTTTAAATTCTCCAACAGATTTAATTTCTTTGACTGGTTGAATAAGAGACGAGCTTAAATCTATATTTTCTTTTTCTTTTAGAATTTTAGATATTTCTGTTGGTTTCACAGATCCATATAATTCTTTATTTTCTGTGACAAGTTTTTTAATTTCTAATATTTTTCCTTTTAACTTTTCCGCAATATCTTTGGCTATCTTTTTTTTCTCTTGATCTTTTTTATTTAAATCTGATTTTATTTTATCTACATCTTTAATATTTTTTTCTGAAGCAAATAATGCTTTTCTTTGTGGTATAAGAAAATTCCTAGCAAAACCTCTTTTTACATTTATAATTTCACCAATGTTGCCCAAGTTTCTTAAGTTTTCCAGTAAAACAACTTTCATAATTTTATAACAATGCTAAGTTTCTTGCTCTTTTAATTGATAATGATAATTCTCTTTGTTTTTTTAAACTTACAGATGTTATTCTTGATGGTAAAATTTTTCCATTTTCAGAAGTGTATTTTTTTAAAAGTTTAACATTTTTATAATCAATATTTGGAGCTCCCTTTCCTGACAAAGGACATTTTTTTTTAAATTTAAATTTTTGATTTTGAAAAATACTTAACTTTGCAAAATTGCTTTGATTAGAGTTTTTAGAAAATTTCTTTTTTTTCATCTTTTGTTAAGCTTGCTCTCTTTTTATATCTTTATCAAATTTGTCATCACTACTTTTTTCAAAATAATTTGTTTTTAAATCAATTTTTTTAACTTTAATCGTCAGATATCTTAAAAGGTTTTTATCAATTTTTTCATTCTTTTCTAGCTCAGATATTGTTTTGCCATTACCTTCAATTTTAAAATGTATATAATTACCTTTCTTATTTTTTTTAATTAAATAAGAGAGATTCATTAGACCCCAATTTTCAGTCTTAAGTAAATTTCCATCATTACTCTCTATTATTTTTTTATATTTACTCTCAACTTGCTTTAGTTGAGAAGGGCTTATATCTTGTCTAGCAATAATAGTATGTTCGTAAAAATTCATTGTTTAAAAAAAAACTGGATATACTATTATAAGTTTTTAATTACAACATAAAAAACATTTAATTTTATAATGATTTCAGTAGTTTTCCCAGGTCAAGGCTCACAAAAAGTAGGTATGGGATCAGATTTATTTAAAAAATTTAATTACACAAAGAAGATTTTTGAAAAGGCAAATGATACATTAGGATATGATATATCAGATCTAATTTTAAAAGGTCCACAAGAAAAATTAAATCAAACAACTTTTACACAGCCTGCAATTTATTTGGTGGGCCATATTATTTTTGAAGTTTTAAGACAGGAGACAAAATTTTTACAAAAGAAATTTGGATATTTTGCAGGTCATTCGCTTGGTGAATACACAGCTTTAACTTCAGCAGAATCCATTACTTTAGAGCAAGGATTGATATTGCTAAAAAATAGAGGAGAAGCTATGCAGTCTGCAGTTCCATTGGGAGAAGGTGGTATGCTAGCCGTTTTAGGAATTGAAATAAATGAAATTGAAAAATTAATTAATAATAGTTCTGAAAAAATTAATTGCTTTATTGCGAATGACAACTCAAACGGCCAAGTAATATTGAGCGGTAAAAATAGTGAATTAGACAAGTTCTCTTTTCAATTAAAAGAAAAAAAAATTAAAAATATGAAATTACCTGTAAGCGCACCTTTTCATTGTGAGCTGATGAGAAATGCTACTTTAAAAATGAAAAAACTTATAAATGATCAAGATTTAAAAAAGCCAACATATAAAATTGTTTCAAATGTAACAGCAAAAGAATATTTAAATACTAATGAAATAAAAGACTTGTTAATTAAACAAATTGAAAGTCCAGTCAGATGGAGAGAAAGTATTGAGTATATGATTTCTAATGGAACAAGAACATTTGTGGAAATAGGACCAGGAAAAGTATTATCTGGTCTAATAAAAAGGATTAACAAAGAGGTAAAAGTATTGAATATTGATACACTTGAGGATATTGAGGGAATAGATCAATGATTAATTTAGAAAATAAAAATATTATTTTGACAGGAGCAACTGGAGGAATTGGATCATCAATAGTTGATACTCTTACAAATTTGAAATCAAATCTATTGATAACAGGAACAAATGAAAAAAAATTGGAGGAATTAAAAAATAAATATAAAAATTTGATTTCAATTAAACAAGATATATCTGCACATGATGAGCTTGAAAGTTTTATTGATAAATGCAGTCAAGAATTAGATGATAGAATTGACGTACTTATAAACAATGCTGGTATTACAAAAGATAATTTAACAATAAGAATGAACAAAGATGAATGGGATAAAGTAATTAATGTCAATTTAACATCAACATTTCTTTTATCCAAATATGTTATAAAAAAAATGCTTAAAAAAAAATCTGGTAAAATAATTAATATTACATCAGTCGTTGGTCATACTGGTAACTTAGGTCAAGTAAACTATTCAGCATCTAAAGGTGGTATATTGTCAATGTCTAAAAGCCTATCTTTAGAGTATGCTAAAAAAAATATAACAGTAAATTGCATTTCTCCTGGTTTCATAGAAACAGCAATGACCGAAAAAATAAATGATGAATATAAAAATCAGCTTAAATCAAAAATTCCCTTAGATAAATTTGGATCACCACAAGATATAGCTAATTGTACAGCTTTTTTATGTTCAGACTTGTCAAATTATATAACTGGCGAAACAATACATGTTAATGGAGGGATGTATTTTAGTTGACAAACATAAGTAAATAACTATTAACGTTAAAAAAGGAAAAACACTATGGCAGATGACATTTCAAGTAAAGTTAAAAAAATTGTTGCAGACCACCTAGGTATTGATGAGGCTAAAGTTACAGACGAATCTAGCTTTATAGATGATTTAGGAGCGGACAGCTTAGACACAGTTGAATTAGTAATGGCTTTTGAGGAAGAGTTCGGTTCAGAAATTTCTGACAGTGAAGCAGAGAAAATTTTAACTGTTGGAGATGCAATTAAATTTATAGAGAGCAAAGCAAATTAGAGTTTAATGTTCTCAAATAAAGACGGCAAAATGATAATATTATCATCACCGTCCGGAGCTGGAAAAACCACATTAGTAAAAAAAATTTCAAAAGAAAAAAAATATAAAATTTCCGTATCACATACAACTAGGCAACCTCGAGATAATGAAGTAAATGGTGTTGATTACTTTTTTGTTAAACAATCTGAATTTCAAATACTTATTAAAAAAAATGCATTTCTTGAATATGCAAATGTTTTTGAAAATATGTATGGTTCTACAAAGGATCAAGTTTTTAATAATTTAGAAAAAGGACATAACGTTTTATTTGATATTGACTGGCAAGGAGCGCAGCAGATTAAAAAACAAACTCTGGATTTTAAACTTGTTACATTCTTTATATTGCCCCCATCAAGAGAAATACTATTACAAAGGCTAGTTGCAAGAGGAGAGACTAAAAACGAAATAATCGAAATGAGAATGAAACAATTTGATACAGACGTTTTACATTGGAATGAATATGATTACGTAGTTATTAATGAGGATTTAAATAAGTGCTACAACGAAATCATTGGTTATCTTGAAAATACTTTAGTTTACGACAAAAACAAAATTGATAAACATATTAGAGAAATGATTTAAAATTTATTGGTTCTCATATTCATCTGAAATTTTTAAAAAGGTTAAAAAATCTAAATTCTGAGGTCTGGATTTTTCATCTAAATTTAATTTATTGATAATTTTCGATGGTTCATTAAATAGAATATTTATTGGTTTCTTAATCATTTTACGTCTATTCTGAAAAAAAATATCTGTAACTTTTTCTAAATTTCTTGAATTTTTTAGATTAAAAAAATCTCTTTTTGGCTCAAAATATATAACAGAACTTTTTACTTTTGGCTTTGGAAAAAAATTTTCTGGATCTATATCCATAATTTTTTTTGCGTTGAGTTTCCATGCAGTTAGTATTGCTAATCGACCATAATTACTAGAATTTACGTCTGCAACAATTCTATCAGCAACTTCCTTTTGAAACATTAAGATAAATTTATTAAATAATGCATTTAAATTATTTAATCTAATCCAATTAATTAAGATTTTAGATGATATATTATATGGCAAATTTCCAAATACTATACATTTATTTTTTATAAGACTTTGCCAATTAATTGTTAACACATCCTGATTTATTAAAATCAAATCTGATTTATATTTATTATTTAATTGAGAAAATAAATTTATATCTTTTTCTATTGCAAAAAAATCTTTTGGTTTTTTTTTAATTATTTCTTCAGTTAAATTTCCTGTACCAGGTCCAATTTCTATAACTGTACTTTCATTATTTAATTTACCTAAATCTACAATTTTTTTGATAATTTTTTGGTTTAATAAAAAGTTTTGCCCTAGAGATTTTCTTGGAACAAAACTCATGGTATGGAATTAATGAAATTAAATATATTTTCTAATGATTTTGTGCTTGATAAATTCTTACCCATCATTTTTTCGTTTGGTCCGTGATCTACTGAAATTCTTAAAAAGGGCAGGCCTAATGTTATATTTGAAGCGTCGAAGCCAAATAATGTTTTAAAAGGTGTTAGAGTTTGGTCATGATACATGCCAACAATACAATTATAACGCTTTATATTTTCTTTTAAAAAAAAAGTATCTGCTGAGAATGGGCCAGAAACTTTAATTTTTAGTTTTTTTAACTTTCTTATGGCCGGTTCAATTATCAAAGTTTCTTCATTTGATTTTAACCCAGTTTCACAGTGAGGGTTTAAGCCAAGCACAGCAATTTTTGGATTAATTTTGAGTTTTGTTTTATAAAATTTGTTAATTTTAATAATATTTTCTTGTATAATGTTTTTGTTAATATTTTTACTTACATTTTTTAATGGAACATGCGTCGTTATAGGAGATACTGATAAATTCTTATTAAATATTAACATCACAGGTTTTTTTGAAATTTTACGCCCTGATTCGTTATAGACGTATTCAGTTACTCCAGGGTATTTATTCTTAAGAAAATGTTTTTTTGAGACTGGACCATTTATAATAATATCTGATAAATTATTTCTTAAATAACTAAAGCTCATTTTAAATGAATTTGAAATATAATTTTTGGATTTAAACGAAATTTTTTCAAAGGATCTACGAAAACTATAGTATATATCTTTTAAATAAATTTTATTTTTTAATTCTTTAAATTTAAAGTCATCTAAATTTAATATTTTAAAAAGAGGTTTTATTTTTAAAAATTTAATTTGTGAATTAACTAAATCCTTTGACCCGATAATTATAATTGGATAATTTAGTTTTTTTTTTACAATTTTATTTAAAACTTTAATTAATATTTCAATAAATACACTATTGGGTTCTCCAAGGACAATTAATATCGGTTTTTTATATTTCACTTATAAAAGTCCTTTTTTTAATCTTATTGAAATATATATATCCAAATTTATTTAACTCTTTATCTGTTTCAGTATTAATTAATTTTTGCAATTCTTCCTCTAAATTAATCTTTTTTTCGACAATTCTTTTTTCATTTAATTTTAATATTATAAATCCATTATTTGTTTTAATTGGCTTAGTAATAGTATCTATTTTTTTGATTTCATTATATATATCTCTAGAAATTTGACTTGATTTAATCCATCCTAATTTACCACCAAATTTTTTTGTTTCAGATATGCTATAAATACTAGCAGCTGCTTCAAAACCAGAAGAATTAATTTCATCATAAATTTGCTTTGATAAGTCTTTTAAATTTCCATTAGCCTCAATTTTGAATACAATTTCACTCAAATTTAATTCTTCATAATTAGTTTTTTGTTCTTGAATTTGTTTTTTTAAAACATCCACATTAATTTTGACTTGGGACTTAAACTTTTCATAAATAAATTCTCTCCAAATATTATCAATGTGAAAATTTTTAAGTAAAAATTCATATTCTAGATTTGACTGCTCTAAGGAATTTCTTAAATCCTGATCATTCTTATATTTGCTATTTTTTATAAATCTTTTAACATATTTTTCTCCTGAATTACTTTTTTCAAAATCATATATTTTTTTAAGCTCAACTTCTTTAATTTTTCTATTTATGAGAGAATTTTTTGAAATTTTTGTAATCTGATCTTTTAATAAATTTTTTAAATTTGGATTTAAAAAAATTAAAAATTTTTCTTCATTATTCAAATCAATGTTTGTAATTATTTCCTCATTTATTTTGTAAATAATTTCTGTTTTATTTTCTGACAGTGATACATTAGAGATAAAACTAATTATAAGTACTAAAAATACTAAGTAAAAATTTCTAGTATTTTTCATTATTGACAGTTCCTACATCTCCAAAAGGGATAATTGATATCTTAAAGAAAATATTTTTGTCTGAATTTATAGCATTATCACTATAAAATTGCTTATTGTAAATAATAGATGCCTCTAGACAATCATTTTTGTATTTATATATTAAATTATAGTAGTCAGTTAAATTTTTATCTAAATTTTTATTAGTCTCAAAAGCTAATGAATTATTATTATTTATTATTACTTTTGATACATTATTTAAGTAACTTTCCTCTCCAATTGGCTGGCTTTTTTCCATATATTCAAATGACGTTGAGAATATTGAGGAATTGTATTTGAGTGAAGCCAAGCTATAATTAGTATCACTCAAGTTTTCATCAATAGAAAAGTTATATCCAAAAGATAAGTTTTCAGTAATATTTATTCCAGAATAACCAATTATATCAGATGTTTTCTTATTTAAAGTGGTACTAACAGGTAGATCTTCATCTTCTTTTGTTTTTAAATTCACTCCAAGGCCTAAATTTATTCTATCTCTATTAAATTTATTTTGATTTTTATATTCTAACCCTAAAGTTACAGATTCCCTTGATTCTATTGTTTTGTTGCTAACTCTATCCAAATTAAACAAATCCTGGAAACGAATTAATTCTTTTTCATTTTTTAAATTAAACCCTTTGTTAGGACTATATCTAAAAGAGATCAAGGGAGTTAAGAATTGCGAGCCATTATTTGTTTCTTTAAATAGTGGATATCTAATATTATACAAAAAAGAGGTAAAAAGTTTATAATCTTTATCATCTTTATATTTATTTGATAAATCACCATAAGTATTTATATTTCTTAATAAAAATTTATAGCTTGTATCTGAATTTTTTAAAAAATTGTTGCTATTTGAACTAAATACTAAATCGTTAACTAAATCTACTTCATCAACATTGGTGTTAAATTTGTGATAATTTCCGCTAGATTTATAACCTATTGTATCAAATAAATTATTGTTTAAGTAAGTTTCTTTTGTGTACTCAAAATCTGGAAAAATATACTCGTACTTATCACTATCTTTTTTTGATAGATCTTCAATTATGTCTATAGAAGATGAAAAAGAGGAGTCATCAGATATCGTTTCTATAGAAAACCTTGAATTTAAAGTGCTATAATTTTTTATTAAAGGTGATTTTATTTGATATTTTTTAAGGTAATTGTCATTTGATACTGTCTCTATTCTCATTTCATAAAACGAATTTTCAAAATCACCTTTTAGTAATGAAAATAAATGTGTATTAGTATTATCATTTTCATTAATGCTAAAGTCAGCCGTAAAATCTGAATTTTCAAATGCTTGTCTATACTCTGTTTGCAAAAATAAATTATTATTTGTGTATATTCGTGGTGAAATCGTTATATCTTTATCATAATCAATCGCTTTAAAATACGGTATCTGTGTTGAAAATCCAAGATTACTACTATTTATAAATTGTGGAAATAAAAATCCGGACTGTCTTTTTATTGTTGGGTCTGGATGAAAAAAATATGGAAAATATAAAACAGGAACATCATAAATTTCCAACCAAGCATTTTTATATTCTATTCTTTTTTTTTCTTTTACATGCTTTACTTCATCTGCAGATAATGACCAAGCTGGACATTTTCCATCTTCATTTTTACAGGTAGTAAAAATACTCTTATTCATAGAAGTTTCGGTTTTATTTGTAATAATATATCTGCCGAATAATCTGGGATCATTTTCTTCATTACCAAAAAGACCTTTGTTAAAAATTAAATTAAAGTCCGATCCTACTAATTCATTTAGTGCTAGATTTATATATCCATTTTTTAATTCTAATGTGTTATTATCTTTATCAATTAATTCTATATTGTTAGCCTTAAAAACTTTTTTATCTAAGTCGAAATTAAAATTTGATAATTTGAACTTATTTTCAAAATTATCTAGAATTATTGCTTTATTTTCTGAAAAAATTATATTTTTATTTTTATCATAAAAAATATCATTCGCTTCTATTTGATATTTATCCTGAAAGTTTATTTTTGTTTTATTAAAACTTTGAAACACTTCCTCTAGCTGATTATAAATAATTTTTTCTGAAAAAATTTTGTATTCATTTATAAGATCCTCTAAAATGACGCTATCAGTTAATTCTAAAATCTTTGTACCTCTGTCAATTATAGCATTTTCACCACTTACCTTAAACTTAACATTTTTATTTTCCTCATCTAAAATATTTACAATAGTATTTCCATATGATGAAATTAAGTCATTATTTCTATCAAATATAATTTTATTACTTTTAACTTGAGAGTTTTTTTCTGTATCAAAAAAAATAACGTTTCCACTAATTTCGACTATTTGATTCAGTCTGTTGTATTTTGCATTATTGCCTTTAATGCTAATATTATCTCCATCAACAATACTGACTGCACCTTTGCCAACTATTAAATTTCCACTTTCTTTAATATCAACTACTTCTGCATCAACTACCAAATCAGCAGCAAATAATTTGTTATAATTTAAACAAACTAATAGAAAAAATATTAAAAACTTAACTATATTAAAATTATTTTTCATTTATATTTACAATACCAATCATACAACTTAAAAATAAAATAAAATTTGGCAACCAAATTGCTAATAATATAGGAATTTTATTGTTTGAACCCAATAAACCAAAGAAATAATCGATGTAATATATCGATACAGATAATAAAATACCCAAAATAAGAATAAAAGATCTCGATTTTTTTAATTTAATTTGTAACATTAAAATCGAAGATAAAAGTGCAAAAATAACTAGGCTAATAGGTATTGAGAATATTTTGTGAAGGTATATGTCTATATCTGATACATTTAATCCCACACTTTCAAAATCCTTACGTTGCTTGAATAACTCATAAATATTTAATGACTCGAGATTTGAAAATAAAGAATTTATTTTTTTGTAATCAAAATTAGTTTCAAAATCTAAATTTTGAGAATTTTCTATTTTTCCTTGACTATTTATTAATAAAGCATCTCTAATTTTCCAAGTTTTATTTGTAATAATGGCCTCTTTTGCAATGATATTTGACTCATTTCTAAAATCTTGATCAAATAATGTAATCACCAAAGTTTTAAGAATATTTTTTTCAATCTTTTCAGAGTGAATTATCATTATTTTGTCACCTAACTTATCTTTTATCCATAAACCGTTCTCATTAATAACTGCTAAATATTTGTTATCTTTTGTATACTTATTTTTGAATTCAAGATAATTATTTTTCATATTTGAAGATAAGAAATGAAAAACTAAAACAAAAAATATCCCAATAAAAAAAACTAGCAAACAAATATAAGAAATAATTTTTAAATTATTTATTCCATTGTTTTTAAAAATTAATATTTCCGAATTTGTTTGAAATTTTATAAAGAAAAACTGTGTAGCTATTAAAATTATAAAAGGAAAAATCTCAAATAGAATTGATGGCAGGTTAAGAAAAGTAAGTAGAATAGCATATCCGACTCCAATGTCTTCAATATCGCTAAAGAATCTTAATTCTTCTAAAATATTCATTATAAATATAAGAGCAGAAAAGATTAATGTAACGTTTAATAGTCTTACAGTATAGACATGATACAGGTGTTTGACATAAATTTTATTAAACATAATTTAAATACTTTTTCTACTTAAGTTAAAAATTGATATATAAGTTAAAATAAATATTAATACTGGCAATGATACCAAAATTAAATTACTTAAAAATGAAGTACTTAAAAACTCAGAATTAAGTTCAGAAATTATCACACACAATAGACCAAAAAAAAGAATTAAAAATTTATGTCTGGAATACTTATGGCTTTTTTCATTTAAAAAAATTAATAATGCTGTAATAGCTCCTAAGACAACAATATAAAATGATTTAATTGATCTATCAAACATTTCTTTACCACTTTTTATATACGAGTTTTTGGTGCAATGAAAAATAGGCAAACTATAATTTTCCTTATCTCCGAACATAAAATTGTTTATACACGATATTAATATGTTTGAATTTAACTCTTGCAGTTTTGGGAAAGTAGTGGACTTACTTCTAAATTTAGAAATATTAAAAGTTGTGTTATTAAATTTAATTATTTTACCATCTGAATAATTATCATTATCGTCATTCTCAATGTCTAGTATTTGACCAAAATTTAAATTTAAATATTTTTTAGATCCATCTTCAATAATTTTACCCATTCTTGCAGAAATTATTTGAGTATTTTTATTCATTCCATCTTTTAAATAAATATTTTTCATATTTCCATCTTCATCGATACTTTCGACAAATATCGTAAAATCTTTAAGAGTATCAATAAACTTTCTTTCAGTTATAAGTGATGAAAAGAAATCTATATTTGAAGTTCTAATAAAGTCTCTTGAATAATCCTGTAATTTTGGAACTAAAAAATAAGCGAGCAACATTTGAATTACCATAAAAATTAAAGACACTTTGATTATGAAATTAATTAGACGTATTTTGCTTATTCCATTTGTCCAAAATATTAATATCTCATTATTTGATTGATATTTATTAATTATATAAACCAAACTAACAAAGTAAGAAAAAATCATAATTTTTGAAAAAATTTTCGGAAAACTCAACAAAATAAATGAAAAATATACCTGAAATCCGTGACCATCTTTAGATATAAAATCTAAGTAATTCACGGATTGTACTATCCAGGTAATTAGAGAAAGACTTAAAGATACTATTAAAAAAAAGCCTGCCAGATCTAAAAAAAACTTTCTAAATATTATTTTTTCCATTGAAATTTTCTTTTTTGAAACATATATAAGTCACAACCTATACTATATTTATTACAAATGACTTTAAAAATAAATTATTTAGATAAGAAAAAAGACACTAGTAAGAACATAGCCTATTTTGTGGGAAGAGCCAGTAAAATCACAGAATTTGACGGTGTAATAAACGATAAAATTTTCAATAATATTCTTAGATTTAAAAAAGGAGAGAATTTAAAAGATGATAAAATTATTTCAATAAATCAGGACCTAGATCAAAAAATTGTTTTAATTTACGATGTAAAGGCAAATGATGAGATGGAATATGAAAAATTAGGAGCACAATTTTACGATTTTTTAAAAAAAAATGAAATTTATGATATAAATATTAATATACCAAAAAAAATAAAATCAATATTTATTTCGTCGTTTATACATGGGGCTGAATTAAAATCTTATGAATTTGATTTATATAAGTCAAAAAAAAATAAAAAAAATATTAATATTAATATTGATAAATCGATTTTATCATCAAAATCAAAAAAATTAGATGCAATTCTAAAAGGTGTAAACTTTACAAGAGATTTAGTTTCAGAACCTGGGAATGTTTTACATCCAGATGAATATGCAAAACGATTATCTAAACTAAATAAAATTGGATTGAAAGTAACAATTTATGACGAAAAAAAATTGAGAAAAATGGGATGTAATTCATTACTTGGTGTTGGCCAAGGAAGCATCAGAGGATCATACCTGGTAACTATTGAATGGAACGGAATAAAAAATAATTCTAAACCTTTAGCTTTTGTTGGTAAAGGAGTATGTTTCGATACAGGAGGTTATTCTCTTAAACCTGCAAAATTTATGGAGGATATGACTTACGATATGGCAGGATCTGCAGCTGTAGTAGGTTTGATGAAAACTCTTGCGCTTAGAAAAGCAAAAATTAAAGCTGTAGGAGTCGTAGGACTTGTTGAAAATATGGTGAGTGGTAATGCTCAAAGACCCGGTGATATTGTAAAATCATATAGCGGTAAGACTATAGAAGTATTAAATACAGATGCAGAGGGAAGATTAGTTTTAGCTGATGCTCTTACCTTTACTGAAGAAAAATTTAAACCAAATTTCATTGTTGACTTAGCGACTCTAACAGGTGCAATTATAATTTCACTAGGATCAGAGTATGCAGGACTTTTTTCAAATAATGATAAATTATCAAAACAATTAATCGATGTAGGTAAAAAAGTTGATGAAAAACTTTGGAGAATGCCTCTTCATAAAAACTTTGATAAATTAATCAATTCAAAAAATGCAGATATGCAAAATATAAACTATGTAGGTGGAGCTGGATCTACAACTGCAGCACAATTTTTACAAAGATTTATTTTAAAAAATACACCTTGGGCACATTTGGATATAGCAGGAATGGCATTTTCAAAATATGGCGGAGCTTTAAATTCAAGTGGAGCTACTGGGTATGGTGTTAGATTATTAAATAAGTTAATTGAGGATTACTATGAGTAATATTGAACAAACCCTATCAATTATAAAACCAGACGCAGTAGAAAGAAATTTACAAGATGATATAAAAAAAATGTTTACAGATAATGGCTTTAGCATTAAAGATGAAAAAAAAATTCAAATTTCAAAAACTGAAGCAGAAGAATTCTATAAAGTTCACCAATCAAAACCATTTTATAATGATCTTTGCTCATATCTATCGTCAGGTCCAATAGTTGTAATGAAACTTGAAAAAGATAATGCTATTATTGCAAATAGAAAGCTTATGGGCGCTACTGACCCGTTAAAAGCAGACAATGGCACAATAAGAAAAAAGTATGGAATTTCAATAGATAAAAATTCGGTTCATGGTTCAGATAGCGTTGAAAACGCAAAAATCGAGATTGATTTTTTCTTTAATTCTTAGATAAAACCTTTCTAATTGCGATTGGATAAAGTTTATTTTCGGCAATTAAAATCCTTTTCGAAAGACTTTGAGGAGTATCTGATTTAAGCACCTTTACTTTTTTTTGCACAATTATTTTCCCAGAGTCTAACTTTTCACTTACATAATGGACAGTACATCCAGAGTATTTATCTTTATTTTTTATAGCTCTGTCATGTGTGTTTAACCCTTTATATTTTGGTAGTAAAGATGGATGAATATTAATGATATTATATTTAAACCTTTTAATAAAATTTTTACTTAATATTTTCATAAATCCAGCCAAACAGATTAGTTTAATATTATTTTTTTTTAGACATTTAATAATTTTTTTTTCTGCTTCATTTTTATTTTTATACCTAACTACTTGAGTTTTTATTTTATATTTTCGAGCAAAATCAATACCTAATGTATTAGATTTATTACTTATTACTAATTTTAAACTAATATTAGATTTTTTTATCTTTGAGTACTCGTATATCGATTTAAGATTTGTACCTCGGCCGGAAATAAAAACTGCACAATTAATTTTATAATTACCAATTAATTTTACCATTTAACAAAACTTTATGTTTTCCACTGATAATTTTTCCAATTTCATAAGGTGTATATTTCTTTTTAAAATATTTTTTAATTTTATTAAAATTATTTTTTTTGACTATAAGAATAAATCCAACACCACAATTGAATGTTTTAAGCATTTCATTTTCAAGAACTTTATTTTTTTTTAGCCATGAAAATACTTTCTTAATTTTTATTTTACTCAAATCTATATTTGCACATTTTCCACTAGGGATAATTCTTGAAAGATTATCTTTAATTCCTCCACCAGTAATATGGGCACATCCTTTTATTAAATTTAAATTTATAAGTTTAGTTACTTCATCGACGTAAATTTTTGTAGGCTCTAATAACCATTTTTTAATTTTTTATTTTTTTTAAAATTAATTTTATTTTTTTTTAATACGTACCTCACTAGTGAAAATCCATTAGAATGTAATCCAGAGGATGGAATCGCAACTACCAAATCATCTTCAAGAATATTTTTTTTTTTTAATATATTTTTTTCTTCAACTAAGCCTACACTAAAACCTGCAATATCAAATTTCCCCTTTGAGTATGTTCCTGGCATTTCGGCTGTCTCGCCGCCAACTAATTCACAATTACTAATTTTACATCCTTTTTGAATTCCCTTTAAAATATCTCTCAACTTTTTTTGGTTGATTTTGTTAATTGAGATATAGTCAAGAAAAATAAATGGCTTACCGCCCTGAACTAAAATATCATTCACATTCATCGCTACCAGATCAATACCTATAGTATCAAATCTATTTAATTCATTAGCGATCTCAATTTTTGTTCCCACTCCGTCTGTGCTTGCAACTAGATGAACTTTTTTTAAATTATTTGGAATTTTTGAGATAGATCCAAAATTTCCTATGTTATCCTGTTTCTTATTTTTGTTCTGTTTTGAAGTAAATTTAGATATAAATTTAACAAATTTTTCAGCAGATCTGATGTTAACTCCACTCTTTGCATATGTTAGGTTATTAGTCATATAAATTATGAAAAAAATTCTTAAATTATTTCTATACAATTTTTTTATATTGTTTTTTATTTATTTATTTATTTTTTCCACAAATAATGCTCAAGCAAATATATATAAAATTGAAAATATAGAGATTTCATATGAATATAATACAAACTTTAACAAAGATGAAATAATAGACAAAGCTTTTAAAAGAGCTTTTCAAATATTGATAGGCAAAATTACAATCTCAAAGGATCAAAAATTAGTCGAGAATCAAAATCTAAAGTTAATTAAGAGTTTTGTTGAAAGCTTCTCAATAGTTAATGAAAAATTTGAAAATAATAAATATTATGGAATTTTTGAAATTAATTTTAATAAAAATAAAATTTTATCTCTTCTAAGAAATAATAATGTTTTTCATTCAAGATTGGTCGAAAAGGATGTTTTATTTGTACCAATTTTCATTAATTTAGAAAAAAATAATTTATTGCTATTCGACGAAAATCCATTTTATAATTTGTGGAATTATGAGGAAGAAAATCAATTTTTATTAAAATATATTCTCCACAATGAAGATCTTGATGATTATAAATTAATTCAGGATCGAATAGAGTTTATTGAAAATTACGATTTTAAAGAAATAATATCAAAATATGAACTAAACGAAAATTATATCATTTTTATTGTTTTTGAAGATAATAATTCTTTAAAAACGTTCTCAAAATTCAACATAAATTCAGTCAAATCAAATTTTAAAGAAGAATTTAATTTTTTAAAAATTGATGATCATAAAAAAATTAAAAACTTAATAAAATTTATGAAAATAAAATATGATGATGAGTGGAAAAAAATTAATTTAATTAACTCTTCTATT
The DNA here is from genome assembly GCA_902631595.1 of uncultured Pelagibacteraceae bacterium. GTDB lineage: Bacteria > Pseudomonadota > Alphaproteobacteria > Pelagibacterales > Pelagibacteraceae > Pelagibacter. The sequence continues at coordinate 54,840 of CACOZH010000001.1, forward strand.
AAACTAAATATTCAATTAAATGTTGACTCAAAAAATATTTCTTTAATAAAAAAAATTGAAAATATATTGAATAAAATTGAATTGGTTGAAAATCATTATATTATTTATTTTAACAATGAGAAAACAATTTATTCGATATTAAGCAACAGTACACCAGATAAACTTTTAAAGGAATTTGAAAAATTTAATATAAATTTATCCACTAAAAATAATATATGGACTTTAAATGAATAAATTGAATCAAACATTATTAAAGTTTGAGTTAGATCAAAATTTTACTTATGACGATTTTTTTGTTTCAAAATGTAATTATTTTGCTTTTAGTTTAATTGAGACGTGGCCCAAGTGGGAAAAAAATATTTTAAATATACATGGTGAAAAGTTTTGTGGAAAAAGTCATTTGTCTGAAATTTTTAAAAAAAAGAATAAAGCCATTATAATTAAAAATGAGGAAATAAATAATGAATTTTTCAATAAAATAAGATTTTATGAAAATATTATTTTAGATAATTTAAGCGATGTAACAGATGAAAAAACTTTATATTCAATATTTAATTTTGTTGAGCAATATAATAAATATTTAATTATTAATTCAATTGACCCTATTGATTTAATAAATTTCAAACTTCCAGATTTAAAATCAAGGTCAAAAAATTGCATGTATGCAAAAATAGACAAACCAGACGATGATATGATTTTTGCACTAGTTTTAAAACATTTTTCTGACAGACAAATAAAAATTGAGAAAAAAATAATTGATTATATAACAAAAAGAATTGAAAGGTCTTATGGAAAAATATTGGATTTTATATATAAGGTTGATCAATTTAGTTTAATAAATAAAAAACCAATTGATTATAAGTCAATAAAAATAATATTAGAGGAATAAGTGAATAAATACAGATCACATAATTGTAATGAGTTAAATAAAAAACATGTTGATAGTTTAGTTTTGTTATCTGGATGGGTTCATAAAAAAAGAGATCATGGCAATCTGTTATTTATTGATTTAAGAGATAATTTTGGAATTACTCAATGCATTGTGGATAAAGAAAATAAAAATTTTTCAAAGTTAGAAAGAATACCACTCGAAACTGTTGTAAAGATTGACGGAAAAGTTCTTAAAAGATCATCAGATACAATTAATAATGATATTTCAACTGGTGAAATAGAAATTAAAGTTAATTCGTTTGAAATACTGGGAAATACCAAAGAGTTACCTTTGCCTGTTTTTTCAGATCAAGAATACTCAGAGGAAATAAGATTAAAATATAGATTTTTAGATTTAAGAAGAAAAAAAATACATAATAATATTATTTTAAGATCGAAAGTTATTTCCTTTATTAGAAAACAAATGGAAAAGCTTGGATTTTATGAATTTCAAACACCAATTTTAACATCTTCAAGTCCAGAAGGAGCTAGAGATTTTTTAGTTCCAAGCAGACTAAATCCAGGGCAATTTTATGCTTTACCTCAAGCTCCTCAACAATTTAAACAACTAATAATGGTTTCAGGTTTCGACAGATATTTTCAGATTGCACCATGTTTTAGAGATGAAGATGCTAGAGCAGATAGAAGTCCAGGAGAATTTTACCAGCTAGATATTGAAATGTCGTTTGTAGAGCAAGAAGACGTATTTGAAGTTGTAGAAAAATTGATGATTAGTGTCTTTAAAAATTTTTCCGAAAAAAAAATATTATTTGAACAATTTCCGAGAATTCCTTTCAAAGAATCAATGAGTAAATATGGAACTGATAAACCAGATCTAAGGAATCCTTTATTGATTTATGATATTTCTGAAATTTTTGAAAGAGATGACGTTAAATTTGAAATATTTAAAAAATTATTTAGATCGGGATCTTTAATAAAAGCCATAGTTACAAAACAAACTAGCACTAAACCTAGAAGTTTTTTTGATAATATTGATAAATGGGCTAAAGAGCAGGGTTGGAATGGATTGGCTTATTTTTCATTTGAAAAAGATACTAATGGTAAGCTCAATGGAAAAGGACCAATAGGTAAATTTTTTTCAGAAGACTCTCTAAAAGAAATTATAAAAATAACCGCAGCTGAAATTGGTGATAGTATTTTTATGTCTTGTAATAAAGAAGAAGAAATTTTCGAGATTATGTCACAATCTAGAAGTAAAATAGCTGAAGAATTAGAAATAATTGATAAAAATTCTTTTGCTTTTTGTTGGATAACTGATTTTCCAATATTTGAATTAGATAGAGAAACATCAAAAATAAACTTTAGTCATAACCCTTTTTCGATGCCTCAGGGAGACCCAAATAATTTAGATCTTTCAAAACCATTGGAGTTAAAAGCTTATCAATATGATATTGTTTGTAATGGCGTTGAGTTATCTTCAGGTGCCATCAGAAATCATATACCTGAATTGATGTACAAACTATTTTCCTTAGCGGGATATGAAAAAAATGATGTAGATAATAAATTTAGTGGTATGATAAATGCGTTAAGTTATGGAGCCCCGCCTCATGGAGGAATTGCGCCTGGCATAGATAGAATTGTTATGCTTTTAGCAAATGAAAAAAATATACGGGAAGTTACTATGTTCCCAATGAATCAAAACGCCCAAGATCTTATGATGAATGCTCCTTCAAATATAGACGATAAACTTCTAAATGAGCTGGGTCTTAAATTATTAGATAAAAAAAAATAAATTATTTTTTTTTACCTTTCAGATCAAGTTTAATATCAGAAAGATCTACCAATTTTTTTCTATAGTTATTTCTAACAAAACCTTTGCTTGTAATGTCTTTTACTAATTTTAGGAACTGATTTTGTTCATCATTATTTTGCTCGGTTTCATCCGTTGTTTCTTTTTGTGCAATTGAAGGTGTATGTGCTAGATCTTCCCTGCTTAGGTAAGATATAGCTAGTTCTCTGAATATATAGTCTAGAATTGAAGAGGCACTTAAAATTCTGTCATTACCTTGAACTTTTCCTGATGGCTCAAATTTTGTTCCAATAAATGCACTAACAAATTCATCTAATGGAACTCCATATTGTAGACCTAAAGATACAGCTATTGCAAAGTTATTCATTAATGCTTTTACTAATTCTCCCTCTTTTGATGTGTCTATAAATATTTCACCTATTTTCCCGTCTTCGTACTCACCCGTGTGAAGGTAAACTTTATGATCACCAATTGTTGCTTTTTGGATATAGCCTTTTCTCCTATCTGGCATGCTAAATCTTTTTGTAATGTTTTCTTTAAATGATTTATTCAAAACAACGTTATTTGCTAAATTATTATTACTTGGTGTTGTCAATTTTTGCTGTGATTCGTTAAACTTAACATCAATGTTGCTTGAGCTTTTTTCAAGATTTTTTGTGTTTCTTTTATCGAATTTTACATCTATTACTTCAAATTCCCCGTCATCTCTGTTGTCAAGTTGGTCTAATTGATTATTACTTATGTCGTCTAAGAAATGCTTTACCTTAAACGAGCAGGTATAAAAAGTTTCTACGATATATTTTGCCATAAATTAAAATTATTTTTGAGTTTAATAATTTAATGTATATACATAATTTGAATTTAGTCTAATTTTTTTTTTACAATTAGAAATTGAAAATAATTATGTTGACATTTATAAAAGAAATTCTGACTTGGTGGAATCGACAAACACTTGGTACCAGATTACAAACAATTTTTTTTGGAAAACTAGTTGGTACGGATGAGTTTGGAAATAAGTATTATGAAAATAAAAAAAGAAAAAAAAGATGGGTTATTTACAAAGGAGAAATTGAGGCTACCAAAATTCCAGTTGAATGGTATTCTTGGATGCACTCAATTAAAAACAAAATAGAAGAAACTCATGAATTAAAAAAATATGATTGGCAGCAAAACCATATATCTAATCAAACTGGCACAGATAAAGCTTACAATCCTCAAAAAAATAAGGATGCTACTAAAAAAAAATACAAGACTTGGAATAATTAGTTTTTTTATTTTTTCATTTCTTCTTATTTTTACACCTAATATTTTAGCACAAGAAAATGACAATGATTTAAAAAAAATATTAGTTGAAATTAATGTTTTAGACAAAGTGAGTTCAAAAAATACAATATTAAAACTCAATATTGGTGAAGAAAAAAAATTTCAAAATCTTTTAATTAAAGTATTAAAATGCGAAAATTCTAAATTTGATGATGATCCAGAAATAACAGCTTATATTCAAGTTAAAGATTTAAATATTTCAGATAACGAAAAAGTCTACATATTTAATGGCTGGACATTTTCATCAAGTCCTACTCTAAATCCTTTTGATCATCCTGTTTATGATTTGTGGTTAAGTTCTTGTAAAGTTATATAATTTTTTCGTTATCTAGCCAAGTAACATTAAAATCAGAATCTACAAACTTTTTATGATTGATCAACTTTTTATGAAGTTCAATTGTTGTTGTAATACCTTCAATAACAAATTCCTCCAAAGATCTATTCATTCTTTGTATAGCTTCAGAGCGATTTCTACCATGACAAATAAGTTTACAAATCATACTGTCATAATATGGGGTAATTTTGTATCCTTGGTATATTGCACCATCAACTCTTGTTCTAAAACCAGAGGGCTGATGACACATGCCTATAACTCCGGGAGAAGGTTGAAAATTTTTTGATGGATCTTCTGCATTAATTCTACATTCTATTGCATGGCCTCTAGGCTGAATATCAATTTGTTTAAGTGCAGTTTCTCCACTAAATGATATCCAAATTTGTTCTTTAATAATATCAATCCCAGTAACGACTTCAGTAACAGGATGCTCCACTTGCACTCTGGTATTCATTTCGAGAAAGTAAAATTTCCCATCTTCATAAATAAATTCAACAGTTCCAGCGCCCTCATATCCAATTTTTTTTACCATATTTACAGTTCGGTCAAATAATTCTTTTCTAATGTCATCGTTTAAAACTGGACTTGGAGTTTCTTCAATAAGTTTTTGATGTCTTCTTTGTACAGAACAGTCTCTCTCATGTAAGTGTATAACTCTGTTTTTGCCTGCTAAAATTTGAACCTCTATATGTCTTGGGTTTTCAAAAAATTTTTCAATATAAACTTCGTCATTTCCAAAATATTTTTTTGCTTCTGATTTCGCTGTTAAAAAAAGATTTTCAAATTCATTTTCACTTCTTACAATTTTCATTCCTTTTCCACCACCACCACCTGCAGCTTTTATTAAAACTGGAAATCCTGTTTTTTTCAAAATTTGTTTTGCTTCTTTAATCCCTTTGACACCACCTTCAGATCCTTCAATCACAGGTAGGCCATGCTCTTTAGCAATTTTTTTGGCTTGGATTTTATCACCCATCATTTGAATATGTTTTGAAGAAGGTCCGATAAATTTAATATTATTTTCCTCAAGTATTTTGGCAAAATTATAATTCTCTGACAAAAATCCATAACCAGGATGAACTGCCTCAGAATTAGTCAACTCTATTGCAGATAAAATAGCTGGTATATTTAAATAGCTGTTTGCTGGTTGGTGTGAACCAACACAAATACTCTCATCTGCCAATTTAACATGCATACTGTCTCTATCCACATCAGAATGAATAGCTACAGTAGAAATACCCCATTCTCTACAGGCTCGAATTATTCTCACTGCTATTTCTCCTCGATTAGCAATCAAAATTTTTTTAAACATTTACTCAATTATAATAAGAGTTTGACCAAACTCTACAGGCTGTCCATCAGATACACAAATTTCTTTTACAATACCATCAAAGTTACTTGGAACATGGTTCATTGTTTTCATTGCCTCCACTATCATTATTGTGTCTCCTTTTTTAATTTTTTTTCCTATCTCAACAAAAGTTTTTGCACCTGGCTCAGGCGCTAAGTAAGCAGTTCCAATTATTGGTGACGTGATTTTATTTCCTGGAGTTTCTTTCTTGGAAACATTTTTATTAGGTTGATCTAAATTTATAGGATTGACTGATAAGACATCAGTATTTGATTTCTTAGATACTTTGATTTTTATATCTTTAAATGAATATTCAATTTCATTTAGATTAAATTCATCTAAACATTCTTTCAATTCTTTGATGATTTTTTTATTTATTTCCATTTTGCATTATTTCATAAATTGAATTTATGGCTAAAATATAGCCATATGTTCCAAGTCCACATATAATCCCGGTCACTACATCACTTATAAGTGATTTATGTCTGAATTCCTCTCTTTTGTAAATATTAGATATATGAAGTTCAATTGAGGGTTTCTTAAAAAGACTTAAAGCATCTCTAATTGCTACAGATGTATGAGTAAATGCCGCTGCGTTTATGATCATTCCATCGTAAAGTTTAATAGAATCTTGTATCTTTGTTACTAGTTCTCCCTCTATATTTGATTGGTAAAAATCAACGTTAACTTTCTTTTTTGATGCTTCAGATTTACATTTATTTAATAATTCTTCGTAGCTTTCCTTGCCATATATTGATTTATCTCTATCACCGAGTAAATTTATATTTGGACCATTAATTATTATGATATTATTTTGCACAGATTATTTATAATACATGCTAAAAAAAAATAAAATAAAAATTAAGTTAAACGGTAAAGTAATAAGTGTCGATAAAGGTATAAATCTGGGAAATCTAATAAATAAATTAAAATTCCCTCTAAATAAGATAGCCATTGAAAAAAATAACTTGATTGTGGAAAAGAAAAAAATTAAGAAAATTTTCTTAAAATCTAATGATAAAATTGAAATTGTTCATTTTATAGGTGGAGGGTAATGAATAAAATTGATATTTTTAAAATTTCAAATAAAAAATTTAAATCAAGACTTATTATTGGGACAGGAAAATACAAAAATTTTAAAGAGTGTGCAAAAGCTGTCAAAGCCTCTGGAGCAGAAATTGTTACTGTAGCTGTAAGGAGAGTGAATATTGTCGACAAAAAAAAACCTTTGCTAATGGATTACTTGGATCCTAAAAAAATTACATACCTTCCAAATACTGCGGGATGCTTTACTTCTTCAGATGCATTAAGAACATTAAGATTGGCAAGAGAAATTGGTGGTTGGAAACTTGTTAAACTCGAGATTTTAGGAGATAAAAAAACATTACTGCCTGATATGATTGAAACATTAAAGTCTACTGAGGTTTTAACTAAAGAAGGTTTTAAAGTTATGGTTTATTGTAATGATGATCCCTTAATGGCAAAAAGGTTAGAAAACGTTGGGGCGGTCGCTATTATGCCTTTGGCCGCTCCAATTGGATCAGGATTAGGAATTCAAAATAAGTTGAATATTAAAATCATTAAACAAAATATCAAAATTCCATTACTTATAGATGCTGGTATTGGTCAGGCGTCAGATGCTACAGTTGCAATGGAATTGGGTTGTGATGGTGTTTTAATTAATACAGCTATAGCACAATCAAAAAACCCAATTGAAATGGCGAAAGCTATGAAATTGGCAGTAGAAGCGGGGAGAAAATCATATCTTTCTGGCAGAATTAAAAAAAATTTTTTTGGAAGTGCTTCATCTCCAAAAGAGGGAATTATTTAGATTTTTTTTTATAACGTTTAAAATATTTTTTTTTAGTATTTTTTACAAATGGTTTCTTAAATTTTTTCTTTTTATCTTCAAACTTAATAATGTTTGTTTCATTTTTAATTATATTTTCAGATTGTATAGTCTCGATAATTTTATTATTTTTTTTGAATTCTAATTTATAATCGTTTACACCAAAGGCTAAATCTTCTTTGAATGTGATTTTTATTTTATTTTTGTTTTGAAAATAAACTACATCTTCTTCACTATTTTTTGATAGAAAATCTATAATTTTTTTATTCAAATAAACCAAAATCTCTTTTGATTTATTTTCTAAACTTTTGATTTCTGCAAGTTTTAAAACTTTTAAAGCCTGAGACTCATTTGTTAAACTCATTATCCATTTAACATTACTTTCTCTTAATCTTTGCCTTGACATCTCGAGTAATCCAAAATGGGTTATTCTTCCAATTTGGATCCTTGCTCTATCAGCTCTACATTTTTCCTTAAGTTTTCTTTCAACATTTCTTCTATTTGAAAAATTATGCATATCAATAAAATCAATTATTATTAATCCGGATAAATCCCTAATTTTAATTTGCCTAGCTATTTCCTCAGCGGCCTCAAGATTTGTATCAAAAGCTGTACTTTCAACATTTTTTTGTTTAATTGATTTTCCTGAGTTAACGTCAACTGAAACTAGTGCTTCAGTTGGATTAATTACAAGATATCCACCAGATTTTAATTTTACCTCAGTTTTATATATCTCATAAAGTTTAGCCTCAATATTATTTTTAAAAAATAGTGGAACTTTATCTCTATATTTTTTAACCTTTTTAATTTGTTTAGGCATCAATTGCTTAATGTACAATTTGGCTTTTTGATAACCTTCGTTACCCTCTACAAAAATATTTTGCACATCATCATCAACCATATCCCTGATACTTCGCTTAATTATATCACTTTCTTCAAAAATTAATGATGGAGCAATCGACTCCATTGCGCTACTTTTAATATCTTCCCATGCAGTAATTGAGTTTTTTAAATCATTCTCAATATCATTTTTAGTTTTATTAGACCCTGCTGTTCGAACAATCAAACCCATCTCTTTAGGTATTTCTATTAGATTTAATATCTGTCTTATTTTCTTTCTGTCTATCGGATTAAATATTTTTCTAGATATACCTCCTCCTTTAGGAGTATTTGGCATAAGAACTGTGTATTTTCCAGCTATAGAAATAAATGTAGTTAAAGCCGCTCCCTTTAACCCTCTTTCATCTTTTAGGACTTGGACTAATATAACCTGATTAGGTTTAATTACTTCTTGAATTTTATATCTTTTTTTTCTTATAGAAAGTTTACTAGAATTTATCTCTTGAGTTTTCTCATTTGTTTGGTTTTCCTCTTCATTATTTTCTAATTTTCTTTCTGGCTCAAGTATTTTTTCCTCTAGATCCTTCTGTTCTAAATCTTTTTCCTGAATTTCACTTTGTTTTTGTAATTCTATTCTAGTTTCTTCCTCTTCTTTTTTAATTAATTCAATGTCACTTTGTGGAATTTGATAGTAATCACTCTGTATATCATTAAATGATAGAAAGCCATGTCTCTCTCTTCCAAAATCAACAAATGCAGCTTGTAGTGAAGGTTCTATTCTACTAACTTTTCCTAAGTATATATTGTTTTTTATTAAATTGTTATTTTTTCCTTCGTATTCGTAATCTTCAATATCATACTCTGATTTAAGAACGACTCTTGTTCTAGTTGGATGCGAAGCATCGATAAATAAATTTTTTGGCATATGTTTTTGTATATTTTATTCATTTAAATTTTGTTTATATTATATGTGCCATAACATTAACAAATTCGTTCGTTAAATAAAATAAAAATGATCAAACAAATTAAAAAAATAGCGATTTTGAGTGTATTTCTCCTGATTATAGGTTTAGCAGGAATCATTAGCATTCTTTGGTATTATTCAAATGATTTGCCTGACTATAAATTTTTGAAGAATTATAAGCCTCCAATTTCAAGTAAACTTTATTCAAATGATGGACAATTATTAAGTGAATTTTCCTCAGAAAAAAGAATATTTGTTCCATATAATTCTATACCTACATTGGTTGTAAATTCATTTTTATCAGCAGAGGATAAGAATTTTTTCAAACATCCAGGAGTTGATGCAAAAGGAGTTTTAAGAGCGGTAGTAAATAATATTTCCAATATACTTTCCTCAAGAAGGCTCGAAGGGGCTTCTACTATAACGCAGCAAGTAGCAAAAAATTTCCTTTTATCAAATGAAGTGTCAATTGATAGGAAGTTAAAAGAAGCGATTTTAGCTTTTAGAATCGAAAGAGTTTTAACAAAACAGAGAATTTTAGAATTATACCTTAACCAAATATATTTAGGTGAAGGAAGTTATGGAATAGCATCTGCCAGCCTTCAATATTTTGACAAACCAATAAGTGAATTAAATTACCCAGAGGCAGCATTGTTAGCGGCTCTTCCAAAAGCACCAAGCAGATATAATCCATACAAAAATGTTGAGCTTGCTAAGTTTAGAAGGAATTTAGTTTTAAAAAATTTGTATGATAATAATTATATCAATACTGAAGAATACAAAAAATTTTCTGAAAATGAAATTAAATTAAAAAAGAGAGAAACTGTATATTTAGAAAATTCAAATTATTATATAGAAGATATTAGAAAATTAATTGTTGAAAAATATGGATTTGAAAAAGTTTATAAACAAGGATTTACTATTAACACCCCATTAAACTTAAAACTTCAAGAAAAAGCGACAGAGTCTTTGAGATCAGGATTGATTGAATTTGATAAAAAAAAAGGTTGGAGAGGACCTCTACTGAATAAAAAATATAATTCCAAATGGTTAAGTAATCTTGATGAGTATAAATTAGAGAAGTCAATTGGTTGGAAGCTATCAGTTATAAAAAAAATAAATCGCTTTTCTGTAGACATTGAAACATCAGAAGGAGAAAATGGAGTAATAGAATTTTCCTCTATAGATTGGACTAAAAAAAACTTTGAGGAATTATTTAAGGTTGGAGATATTATTTATGCTGAAAAAATAACAGAAAATAAATTTAATCTTAGACAACTTCCAAAAGTAAATGGAGCAATAATTGTAATGGATCCATATACAGGAAGAATTTTAGCACTTAGTGGTGGATTTAGTTTTAAAAATAGTGAGTTTAACAGGGCCACACAAGCATTTAGACAGCCGGGCTCAGCATTCAAACCATTTGTTTATGCGCTAGCACTTGAAAACGGCTATACACCCGCATCTTTGATTTTAGATGCTCCCATTGTATTTGACCAAGGCGAAGATTTAAAGTTATGGAAACCAGAAAATTATGGAAAAAAATTTTATGGTCCCTCAACACTTAGGACTGGAGTTGAAAAATCGAGAAATTTAATGACAGTAAGAATTGCCCAAAACCTTGGTATAAAAAAAATTGCTAAATTTGCAAAAGATCTAAACATTTATGAAAATCCTGAAGAATTATTATCTTTATCTTTGGGTTCAAGTGAAACTTCATTATTAAAACTAACGAGTGCCTACTGTAGTTTTGTAAATGGTGGAAAATTAGTTAGTGCAAAATTTATAGACAGAATACAAGATAGTGAAGGTAACACTATTTTTAATTCAGAAAATAGAGAGTGCCAAGGCTGTGATCAAATTTCATATGTAAGCAATAACGTTCCAAAAATTAAAAATAATTTCAAACAAATTATGAGTAAGGAAACAGCATATCAAATGACATCTATATTGGAGGGAACTGTCAAAAGAGGCACTGCAAAAGGACTTAAAGATTTAAATTTAGATCTTGGAGGAAAAACTGGAACAACAAATAAAAATACTGACACATGGTTTATAGGATTTTCATCAAATTATGTTATTGGTGTTTATATAGGTTATGATGAACCATCTTCATTGGGTAAATACGAAACGGGGGCCAGAACAGCAATGCCGATATTTAAAAATTTCGTGAAAAATGCAGTTCAAAAAAATAACGCTAGACCATTTAAAGTTCCAAAAGGAATCACAATGTTAGTGGTAAACTCAAAAACTGGCAAAAGAGCTTCTTATAATGATGACTCAATTATTATTGAGGCTTTTAAGCAAAAAGATTTAGTTAATAATAAAATTCAATATGGTAATATTGACTATATATCTAAAGATAATATTTATAAGTTTTACTAATGGAAAATGAATTTCAAACACAAAAATTAAATATTGAAAAAATAAATTTACGAGTAAAGGAGTTTCTTTGATAAAAAAGATCTCTTTAATAAAATTCAAATTCTAAATAAAAAAATCGAAAATCCAGATTTTTGGAAAAATAAGCAAGAAGCTGAGAAAACTCTAAAAGATAAAAAATCATTTGAGAATTTAACTGAAACTTATTTAGCTCATAAAAATCAGCTTACTGAATTGGTTGATTTATTTCAGTTGGCGAATGAGGAAAATAATAACCAAATTATGAATGAAGTTATTTTAAAAATTAAGGAACTTAAAATTAAGGTAAAAAAAAATGAAATAAAATGTTTTTTATCAAATGAAAACGATAGATTAGATTGTTTTTTAGAGATACATGCTGGGGCAGGAGGCACAGAGAGTCAAGACTGGGCTGAAATGCTTAGAAGAATGTATATTAAATGGACATCTAGTAAAAATTTCAAGTTCGAATTAATTAGTGAACATAAGGGGGACGAAGCAGGAATTAAATCTAGTACTGTAAAAATTAGTGGTGAGTATATTTATGGTTATTTGAAAAATGAGTCTGGTATACATAGGCTTGTTAGAATTTCTCCTTTTGACTCTGGTGCAAGAAGGCATACAAGCTTTGCAAGTGTGTGGGTATATCCCGTATTAGATGAAAATATTAAAGTAGAGATTTTCGATAAAGATTTAAGAATAGATACTTATAGGTCAAGTGGGGCTGGCGGACAGCATGTAAATACAACAGATAGCGCTGTAAGAATAACGCATTTACCCACAAATATTGTTGTACAATGTCAAAATGAAAGATCTCAACATAAAAATAAAGAAACTTGCATGGTAATGCTTAAAGCAAGACTTTATGAATATGAATTAGACAAAAAAGAAAAACAAGATCAAAACATAGAGAAATCCAAGTCAGAAATTGGCTGGGGACATCAAATTCGATCATATGTATTGCATCCTTATAGATTGGTAAAAGATAATCGAACTGGCCAGGAAAGTTCAGATCCTGATAAAATTTTAAATGGTGATATTGATAATTTTTTAGAAAGTAGTTTGTATAAATTACATGGTTAAAAATATATTAAGAATTTTTTTTTTTATAATTATACTATCAGTATTGATAATTTCATATCTAAGTATTTTTGGTGTAAAAACCGATAAATTTAATGATTTAATTAAGTCACAAGTTGCGAAACAAGATAAACGATTTAATGTCGAATTTGAAAATGTCTATATTAAATTAAATATTAAAGAAAAAAGTTTTATGTTGAATAGTAAAGACATAAACATCTCAATATTAAATGAGTTTCAAAAAATATCAAATATTGATTTACTAATTGATTTACGTTCAATCTTTAGAAAAGAAAATAAAATAAAAAAAATTATTATAAATTCAAAAGAAAATAATATTTTAGATTTACTTAAGTTTGTAAGAAAATATAAACTTAATATACCAGTACTTTATTTAGAAAATAGCATTTCAAAGGGTAGAATAATTTATAATTCAACTATAAATATTGATAATAGTGGACAATACAGTATCGATTTTTCAGGAAAAATAATCGACGCAAAATTAAATATCTTAGGCAAAGAGAGAATAAATTTTGTTAATTTTGATTTTAATTATAAAAATAAAAATCTAGAGGTAAATAATTTAAAATTTAAATATAAAAATATTAATTTCGATAGTGCTAGAATAAGCATCAACATCATTAATAGTTTAATAAAAATTAAAGGAGATTTAAAAAACAACATAAACTCGAATTTAGTTAAGTATCTATTAAATTATGATTTTAAGGAATTTTTAGATAAAAATATTTTTTTAAAATCACTGTCGGATTTTGAAATCACCTTTAATAAAAAATTTAAATTAATAAATTATTCTTTAAAAACGGAAATAATATTTGATAAACTTGATATAAGTCTAAAAAAAATAAACCTAAAAAATTATTTAAGAGAATTTAAGCAAAAAATTATTTTAAATGAGGGTAAAATAAATTTTCAAACTAACAAAAAAAATATCAGTATAAATGTTAATTCTAAATATAAACTCAATGAGAACGCTAATCCAAAAAATTTTTTATTAAATTATACTAAAGAAAAATCCACAGAAAAATATGATTTTAATATTGATCTTACAGAATATGATATAAATTTAAATGATCTTAATTTTTTAAAAAAAAAAAACGATCAATTACTTTTTAATTTAATTGTAAAAAAAAATAAAAAAAATATCTCTGTAAACGAATTAAAATTATTTAATAATAAAAATAGATTTATTATTAAAAATATGAAATTGGAAAATAATTTTAAAATAAAAGATTTTAGCTCTGTCGAAGCAAAATATTACAATAAAGAAAATTTTTTAAACCACATTTCTATTACAAAAAAAAAGAATCTTATTAAATTATACTCAAATCAATTCGACCTAAGTTCTGATATTGAAAAGGCTTTGAAAAGTAAAAATAACAATAATTTTTTTGAAATTTTTAAAAATCTAACTTCTATAATTGATATTGATGTTAAATTAGCAAGAATTGATAATGAACACTCTTTAAAAAATGTTAAAGGGAAAGTTTTAGTAAAAAATAATAAAATAAATAAATCGGATATTTCTGCCAAATTTGATGAAAAAAATAATTTTTTATATAATATTGATAAAAATAATGGGAAAAGAGTTTCAATAATATACTCAGACGTAGCAAAACCTTTTGTAAAGAAATTTAGTTTTATAAAAGGTTTTGAGGATGGAAAGTTAGATTACACGTCAACAGAAATAAATAAAGATTTAACAAAATCAGAGTTACGATTATATGATTTTAAACTTAAAAATATGCCAACTCTGACTAAACTTTTATCTCTTGCTTCTTTACAAGGTATTGCAGATCTTGCGACTGGCGAAGGAATTAGATTTAATGAATTTGAAATGTTTTTTGAAAATTCAAAAAACTTGTTAACAATTAATGAAATTTACGCCTTGGGACCTGCGATTTCAGTTTTAATGGAAGGCTATATAGAGAAGCACAAGTTAGTGAGTTTAAGGGGTACGTTAGTTCCAGCAACAACAATTAATAAAACAATCGCAAAAATTCCTTTATTAGGAAGTATATTAGTTGGAGAAAAGTCAGGTGAGGGAGTTTTTGGTGTAAGTTTTAAAATTAAAGGCCCTCCCAACAATCTTGATACAAGAGTAAATCCTATTAAAACATTAGCACCAAGATTTATATCAAGAACTTTAGATAAATTAAAAAAAACTAATTGAACTCTATTTTAAAATGTTTTTTCTTACCAATTGAAAGTTTAAAATGTTTTTTACCACTCAAATTAATTTTTGAAAAAGGCAAATCATTATCAACTTTTAAATTATTTATCTTAATACCCTTATTGTTAATTAATCTTTTAATCTCACTTTTTGATTTTTCAATTTTAGTATATAAAATTAAATCTGATAAGTTTTTAGTTTCAATTTCGTTTTTTTTAATTTTTAAAATAGGCAATCCATCGTCAGAAGATTTATTTAAAAAAATTTTTTGTGCTTGATTGAAGCATTTTTGAGATTCTTCCTCTCCATGGAGCATTGCGGTAGCATGATTTGCAAGAATAATTTTTAAATCATTTATATTTTTATTTTTCTTTTTTTCTATTTCATCAACAGGCATATCTGTGAAGATTTTTAAAAATTTAACTGAGTCTTTATCATCAACATTTCTCCAAAATTGCCAATAATCGTAAGAAGATAATAAATTTTTATCTAACCATATTGCCCCTGCCTCTGTTTTCCCCATTTTTGCACCCGATGCTAAAGTGATTAATGGAGTGGTAAGACCAAATACTTCATTAGATGAATGTCTTTTAATAAGATCAACACCATTAATTATATTCCCCCATTGATCTGATCCACCGATTTGTAGATTACACTCATATTTTTTATTAAGTTCTAAAAAATCATATGCTTGCAAAATCATATAATTAAATTCCATATAACTTAGTGATTGTTCTCTTTCCAATCTTAGTTTTACACTGTCGAAACTTAACATTTTGTTAATTGTAAAATGTTTACCTATGTCTCTTAGAAATGAAATATAATTTAAATTTTTTAACCAATCATAATTATTAACAAATATTGGAGTAGTATCTTTATCATTTGTGTATAAATAAATTTTTAAAATTTTTTCTATATTTCTTATATTGTTTTCAATTGTTTCCTCATCTAACATTTTTCTTGTTTTATCTTTTCCTGATGGATCTCCGATTCTCGTAGTTCCTCCACCCAATAAAACAATTGGTTGGTGTCCGTGTTTTTGAAGTAGTCTTAAGCACATGATCTGAAGAAGACTTCCAACATGAAGGCTTTCTGCTGTACAATCAAAGCCTATGTATGCTTTGATTTTTTTACCATCTAAGAGTTTGCTAAGGCCAGCGTTGTCAGTACACTGATAAAAATATCCCCTATCATGGAATTCTTGTAAAAATTTATTCATATAGATAAACTAGCTTATACTTATTTATATTTAATCAACAATCAATATGGATAAAATAATTTATGCATTGGGTTTAATGAGTGGAACTTCAATTGATGGTATTGATGCTTCATTAATTAAATCTGATGGTGAAAAAAATATAGAGATAATTGATAATGCGTTTCTAAAATACGACTCAGAATTGAAAAGTAGTCTATTTGAATTTATAAATAAAATTAACTCCCTAGAGGATATTAGTTTAAACATTGATGAGTACAATAGACTAGAGAGAATTATCACACTTAAACATTCCGAGGCAGCATCAAAGATAATTGATAAGTATAGTCTAAAACCAAAATTAATAGGCTTCCACGGTCAAACAATAATCCATAAGCCAGAAAATAAATATTCTATTCAGATGGGTAATGGTAAACTTCTTTCACAATTACTTAAAACAGATGTTGTTTATCGTTTTAGGGATAGTGATATTGAGAATGGAGGTCAGGGAGCTCCACTTACGCCAATATACCACTATATTTTAAAAAATAAATTAAATTTAAAAAATAATGTACTTTTTCTTAATATTGGAGGAATTTCTAATTACAGCTTTATAAAAGAGAATTCTATTTTCGCTAAAGATGTTGGTCCAGGAAATTGTTTAATGGACGCGTATATTAAAAAAACAAAACAATTAGATTTTGATAAGGATGGAAATTTAGCTTCAATTGGAAAAATAGATAATACATTAATCAACAATTTATTAGATCACGACAATTATAATTCAGTTGATAAACATTCTCTCGATATAAAAGATTTTGATATAAATTTCGTAAAAGGACTTTCAATTGAGGACGCTCTTGCTAATTTAAATTTTTTTACAGCAAAAATTGTTTGTGAAAATATAGTTAAAAATATTAAAGAAGATTTTATTGTTATTCTATGTGGAGGAGGTAGAAAAAATAAAACTCTTACATCTAACATAAATAACCTATTAAATAAAAAAATTTATACAATTGATGAATTTGGGATTGATGGTGATTTTATTGAATCACAAGCCTTTGCATACCTAGCAATTAGATCTTTTTATGGAAAAAAAATTTCATTCCCTAATACTACTAAGGTCAGATTACCGTTGACAGGAGGCATCCTTGCAAAAGCAGATTAAAATAAAGCTGACTCTTTTGAAATATATTTATTTAAAGATTTTTTTAAATTTTCCTCTGATTTTGAAAAAAAGTGATTAGCATCTATTACTTGATTAAATTGGACATTAATACCTTTTTGATTAGTTAATCTTTTCTTTAATTCATCAATTGAATCCGCTGATACTAATTCGTCTTTTTTGCCATGAATAACCATCCCTGAAGTTGGGCACGGGCTTAAGAAACTAAAATCATATACATTTGGTTGAGGTGAGATTATCACAAATCTGTTAATTTCAGGCCGTCTCATTAATAGTTGCATAGCTATAAGTGATCCGAAAGAAAATCCAGCAATCCAACATTGAGAATTATCAAAATTTTCTCTCTCAATCCAATCTAGTGCAGCAGCAGAGTCTGCTAGTTCTCCTTGTCCATTGTCAAATTCTCCATCACTTTTTCCTACACCTCTAAAATTAACTCTGCAAACTGAAAATTCATTTTCCATAAATGTATTAAACGTATCAACTACAATTTTATTATTCATTGTTCCTCCATATTGCGGGTGAGGATGTAAAATTAATGCAATTGGTGAAGTTTTTTTTTTACTTTTATAATATTTTGCCTCTAAACGGCCAACAGGTCCAGGTATGAATATTTCTAAAACTTTATTTTCCATTGTAACTGATTATTAATCTCAAAAAAAAATTACATTTTTCTACCAAAATAGAGCGACAAATTGCAAGAACTAAAATTTGTCAGAAACTTGACTATTTTAGTCGGGTATATATACAGGTATCAGATTTATAAAGAAATATGCGGTTAAATACAAAATCTAGATATGCGGTTATGGCTCTTGCCGATATGGCAGGTTTTAAGGATAGTAGACCAATAAGCCTAAGAGATATTTCAATTAGACAAAGCATTTCGTTGCAATATTTGGAACAAATTTTTTTAAAACTAAAAAAAAACAATATTGTTAAAAGCATAAGAGGAACTAATGGTGGGTATGTGTTAGCAAAAAATGCTTGCCATATAAAACTCTCAGAAATTTTTATAGCATTAAATGAAAATGTCAAAACAATCGGATGTGATAAGCATTCAAAGAAAGGATGTAATGGCAGATCAACTAAATGTATTACTCATAACTTGTGGGATGAATTAGATTTGCATATTAACGCTTTTTTTGAAAATAAAAAATTAGAGGATTTGATAAAAAATTAAATGAGAGAAAAAGAGATAGAAAAGTTAAAAGACTACAAGTATGGATTTTCTACTGATATAGAAAATTTTACAGCACCTAAAGGACTAAATATTGATGTAATTAAATTTATATCAAAAGTTAAAAAAGAACCTCAATGGCTTTTAGATTGGAGATTAAAAGCTTTTGAGAGACTTAAAGTTCTTAAGGAGCCAAACTGGCAAAAGCCTAAATATCCTAAAATAGACTATCAAGATCTATATTACTATTCTGCTCCAAAGAGCTTTAAAGAAAAGCCACAATCTCTTGACGAATTAGATCCTAAATTATTAGAGACTTATAAAAAACTTGGAATACCACTTCAAGAGCAAAAAAGATTAAATGGTATTGCTGTAGATGCTGTTTTTGATTCGGTATCTGTTGCGACCACATTTAAAGATAAACTTACTGAAAAAGGTATTATATTTTGTTCAATATCTGAAGCAGTGCAAAAACATCCACAACTTGTAAAAAAATATCTTGGAACCGTTATACCATTAACTGATCATTTTTTTGCAACTTTAAATTCTGCAGTTTTTACTGATGGATCATTTGTTTACATTCCACCTGGAGTAAGATGTCCAATGGAACTTTCTACATACTTTAGAATTAATGCCTCAAATACAGGT
Organism: uncultured Pelagibacteraceae bacterium; assembly: GCA_902631595.1. Classification (GTDB taxonomy): domain Bacteria; phylum Pseudomonadota; class Alphaproteobacteria; order Pelagibacterales; family Pelagibacteraceae; genus Pelagibacter. Next base: position 74,079 of record CACOZH010000001.1, read on the forward strand.
CAATTTGAGAGAACTTTAATCATAGCGGACAAAGGTAGCTACGTAAGTTATCTAGAAGGATGCACAGCACCAATGAGAGATGAAAATCAATTACATGCTGCAAACGTAGAATTAATTGCACTAGACGATGCTGAAATAAAATATTCAACGGTCCAAAATTGGTATCCAGGAGATAAAAATGGAAAAGGGGGTATATATAATTTTGTTACAAAAAGGGGATTGTGCAAGGGTAAAAATTCAAAAATATCGTGGACACAAGTAGAAACTGGATCAGCAATTACTTGGAAATATCCTAGTTGCATTCTTCAAGGAGATAATTCAGTTGGCGAATTTTACTCAATTGCAATTACAAACAATCATCAAAAGGCTGACACTGGAACAAAAATGATTCACATCGGGCAAAATACAAAGAGCAAGATTATTTCTAAAGGCATAAGCGCAGGACAATCTGACATGACATATCGAGGGCTTGTAGATGTTTTAAAAAATGCAAAAAATTCTAGTAACTATACACAATGCGACTCTTTGCTGATGGGAAACAAATGTGGTGCACATACTGTTCCCTACATTAAAAATAAAAACTCAGATTCTACAATCGCACACGAAGCAACAACTTCAAAAATTAGTGAGGAACAGTTACACTATTGCCAACAAAGAGGTCTAAATTCTGAAGAGGCGGTCGGTTTGATAGTAAATGGATTTTGTAAAGAAGTTTTACAACAATTGCCGATGGAATTTGCAGTAGAGGCACAAAAACTTGTTGGAATTAGTTTAGAGGGAAGCGTTGGTTAAATGTTAAAAATAAGCAATCTTAAAGCCAATGTAGAAAATAAATCCATTTTAAATGGTTTTGAGCTCGAAATTAAAGAAGGTGAAGTTCACGCAATTATGGGTCCTAATGGATCAGGAAAAAGTACATTATCAAATATTCTTTCTGGAAAAAAAGGGTACGAAGTAACTGGAGAAATATTATTTGAAAATAAAGATCTTTTTGAATTAGAAACAGAAGAACGGGCACATAAAGGCATATTTTTGGCTTTTCAGTACCCTTTAGAAATACCTGGTGTAAATACAAATATTTTTCTCAAAACTTCTTTGAATGCGATTAGAAAAGCACGTGGTGAAAAAGAATTAGATGCGATTGAATTTTTAAATTTAGTCAAACAAAAATCAAAAGAATTAAAATTCGATGAGGAAAAGTTAAATAGACAACTAAATGTTGGTTTTTCAGGTGGAGAAAAAAAGAAAAATGAAATTTTACAAATGTCAATTTTAAATCCAAAATTGTCAATTTTAGACGAAACAGACTCTGGTTTGGATATTGATGCATTAAGAGTAGTAGCCGATGGTGTGAATTCTCTAAGAAATAAAAATAATTCATTTTTAATAATTACTCATTATCAAAGATTATTAGAATATATAAAACCAGATTTCGTTCATGTACTCATGAATGGTAAAATTATAAAATCTGGAGGTCCTGAACTAGCATTAGAGTTAGAAAAAAAAGGTTATGAAAATTTTAATTAAATGAATAATAGAATAAAAACAGATTTCGAAAATACATTTAAAAATTTTTTATCTAAAAAAGAAATAAATCTAAAAGAAAACTTTTTAAATAAATTTATAAAAAATGGTTTTCCTAATAAAAAACTTGAGAATTGGAAATTTTCAGATTTAAATCAAATAATAAATAAAAATATCGGTGAATTAAGTTTTTTCAATGACCCTAACAAAAAACATGATTTTGATAAATCTATTATTATCGATCAGTTTGAGCATAACAAAATTGTATTCGTAAATGGAAACCTAAAATTAAAAGATTTTAATTTTGAACAGAAAGAAAATATTGAAATTATTCAAACAAATGAAATTAATTTAGATATGTCGCAAAAAAATTCTCTTTTGGATTTAAATTGTGCGTTTGTGAATAGTAATTACAAAATAGTTGTTAAAAAAAATTATTTGATGAAAAAACCTTTAATTATTTATCACATAACTAACGACCAGATAAAATCTACAAACATAAATTTACAACTTAACTTCGAGATCGAAAAAAATAGTTCTATTAAAGTTTTAGATATTTTTAATGATAATTCAGAAAAAAACTTTATAAATATTTTTTATAATTTTAATCTTAAGGAAGATTCCATTCTTAAAAATTATAAAATAGATTGCAAAAAAAATAGAAATATTAAATATTCGTATAATAATATTAACCAAGAGAAGAACAGCATATCAGAAAATTTTATCCTATCTTGCAGCTCTAATTTTATGAAAAATGAAATTAATTGTAATTTAAAAGGAAAATATGCTTCAGCATTCGTAAATGGAATTTTATATTTAGATGAAGAAAAACACCACGAAATACGAACAAAAATTAATCATTTGGTAGAGAATACTAAAAGTTATCAATTAATTAAATGTGTTTTAGACGAAAACGCTAAAGCTGTTTATCAAGGAAAAATATTTGTAAACTCTGAAGCACAAAAAACAGATGGTTATCAACTGAGTAAAGCGATTTTGCTGAATAAAAGTTCTGAATTTAATGCAAAACCTGAGTTGGAAATTTATGCTGATGATGTGAAGTGTTCTCATGGATCTGCCTCAGGAAGTTTGAATGAAAATTCTATATTTTATTTAAGATCAAGAGGGCTTAACTATAAAGAGGCTAAAAAACTTTTGATAAACGGCTTTATTTTAGATGTAATCGATAAAATTACAGATGATGAAATTAAAACATTTGTTAAAAAAACAATGAGCTTAAATTAATGATGATTGAAAATATTAAAAAACAGTTTCCTATTTTTAGTAATAAGGTTCAAAATAATGACCTTGTATATCTTGATAGCGCAAATTCATCTCAAAAACCACAAGTAGTAGTTGATAGAATCTATGATTTTTATACAAAAGAATTCTCTAATGTTGGAAGAAGCGTTCATTATTTAGCTGTAGCCGCAACGAACCTTTATGAGGAAACTAGAACTTTAATGCAAAAATATATAAATGCAAAAGACCCTAATGAGATTGTTTTTACAAAAGGTGCTACAGAAGCAATTAACCTAGTTGCAAATACATTCGGACAAAAATTTTTGAAAGAAGGCGATGAAATCTTACTTACAGAGCTTGAACATCATTCAAATTATGTTCCTTGGCACTACTTAAGAAGATCAAAAGGTATACAAATAAAATTTGCAGAAATAAATTCAGATGGAGAAATATCTCTAGAAAGTATAGAGAGACAAATTAATCGAAATACCAAAATGATAGCAATCACCCATTTATCAAATGTCACGGGTGCAATTTTACCAATTAAAGAAATAACCCAACTAGCGCACTCAAAAAATATACCAGTTCTTGTCGACGGTTGTCAGGGTGCACCACACTTAAAATTAGACATGCAGGATATTGGATGTGATTTTTATGCAATATCATGTCATAAAATGTACGGACCAACTGGTTTAGGAATTCTTTATGCAAAAAAGAAATGGCTTGAAGCGCTACCACCTTACCAAGGAGGAGGAGGAATGATCAAGGAGGTGAATAAGGAAGGAATTACTTTTGGAGATCTACCAAACAAATATGAAGCAGGAACAATGGCTACAGCGCAGGTAATTGCATTTGGAGAGTCAATTAAGTTTTTAAATAAAATAGGAATTGAAAATATTGAAAATCATGAAAGTGAGTTAACAAAGTATGGAGAAGAAGTTTTAAGAAGAAATAATTCAGTTAAACTTGTGGGAAATCCAAAAAATAAAGGTTCAGTTTTATCTTTTACTTTAGATGGTATTCACCCACATGACATCGCAACAATTTTAGATGAAGACGGAGTTGCTATAAGAGCAGGTCATCATTGTTGTCAAATACTCCATGACAAGTTAGGACTGCCCGCAACAGCAAGAGCTTCTTTAGGAGTGTATAATACCAAAGAAGATATTGATAAATTAAATGAGTCAATAAATAAATGCAAAGATATTTTTAGTAAATAATGAATTTAAAAGAATTATATCAAGAAATTATTTTAGACCATGGAAAGAATCCTAGAAACTTAAAAAAATCAGAAAATTTCAACAAAGATGCCAAAGGTCATAATCCATTATGTGGAGATAAAGTTCATGTATTTTTAAAAATCGACGAGGATAAAAAAATTTCCGATATATCCTTCGAGGGAAGTGGATGTGCGATCTCTATGGCTTCAGCATCAATTATGACAGATTTAATGAAAGAAAAAAATGAAAAAGAAGTGAAAGAGCTAATAAGTGATTTTTTAGATATGATAAAACATAACCCAGAACTAAAATCAAAAAATTTAGATGATAATGAAAAAACAAAACTTATGTCTCTATCGGGTGTGAAACAATACCCAATGAGAGTAAAATGTGCAACTTTAGCATGGCATACACTTACTTCAGCCATAAATAATTCACAAAACGAAACTAACAGCGAAAAATTAGATTAATGGACCTAAAACATAAAGTAATAGAGGAAATAAAAAAAATTTATGATCCTGAGATTCCAGTTAATATTTATGAATTAGGTCTTATTTATGATATTACTGTCGACATAAATAATAAAGTATATGTAAAGATGACTCTTACAACGCCAAATTGCCCAGTTGCTGAAAGCTTACCAAATGAGGTGAAGAACAGTATCAAGGAAATTAAAGAGGTGAAAGATGTAGAACTCGATCTTGTTTGGGATCCACCCTGGGATAAATCAATGATGTCCGAGGCTGCAAAACTAGAGCTAAATTTATGACAAATCAAATAATTAAATTAAGTGAAAATGCAGCTAATAGAATTAAAGAAATAATGTCTGAAGCTCAAAAAGATTCTATTGGAGTAAGAATTGGAGTTAAAGCAGGTGGTTGTGCGGGAATGTCATATATTATGGAATATGCAAAATCTCATAATCCAAATGATGAGATCATTGAGGACAAAGGAGTTAAAGTTTTTATAGATCCTGGAGCAGTAATGTACTTATTAGGCACTGAAATGGATTACAAAACTGAGGATTTTTCATCATCTTTTGTATTTAAAAATCCAAATGAAACTGAAAGGTGTGGCTGTGGAGAATCCTTCAAAATCTAGTATTAGTTTAGTGCATATCTGAATTGCATAATATGCATATCTGTGTTATAAACTGATTCATGAGAGATTTAAGACACTTACAATCAAACTCAGCTAAACTAGCTCAAGATCAAAAAGAAAAAACTTTATTTCGATCTCAGAGAAAAGCTGTAAATACAGGTGCAAATGGAACTTTAGAATACACCATAAAAGAAGGTGTAAATAAATCTAAGATCGCCGACACAGAATTGATAAAAAATAAAAAATAATTTTTTATAATAGTTTAGCTGCTGTAATACATCTGAAATTCTATAGGATGAGGTGTGTGTTCTAAATTGTAAATTTCCTCAAACTTCAAAGCAATATATGCATCAATTTGGTCATCAGTAAAAACATTACCTTGTTTCAGGAAACCTCTATCAGTATCCAAACTTTCCATTGCCTCTCTTAAAGATCCACATACAGTTGGTATATTTTTTATCTCCTCCTCAGGCAAAGTATAAAGATCTTTGTCAAAAGATTCTCCAGGATTTATTTTATTTTTAATACCATCTAATCCCGCCATAAGCATAGATGCAAATGTTAAATAAGGATTACCTGCTGCATCGGGAAATCTAATTTCACATCTTGCACCTTTTTTACTTAACGTTATAGGAATTCTACAAGATGCAGACCTGTTTCTCGCAGAATAAGCCAATAATACTGGAGCTTCAAATCCAGGAATTAATCTTTTATAACTATTAGTCGTTGCATTTGAAAAAGCGTTAATTGCCTTTGCATGTTTTAATATTCCACCAATATAATGAAGTGCGGTTTCAGACAGTCCAGAATACCTTTCACCAGAAAATAACGGGCTTTTTCCTTTCCATAATGACTGATGGACATGCATACCCGATCCATTATCTCCTTTAACAGGTTTTGGCATAAAAGTTGCAGTTTTACCAAAAGAATGAGCAACCATTTGGACAACATACTTATATAATTGAATATTGTCTGCTTGATTTACTAACGTTCCAAAAACCATACCTAATTCATGTTGACTCGGCGCAACTTCATGATGATGTTTTTCAGCTGTAATACCCACATCTCTTAAACCTTTTAAAAACTCGCCTCTCATATCTTGTGCACTATCAACAGGTGGAACTGGGAAATATCCTCCTTTTATTCCTGGTCTATGGCCCATGTTTCCGTTTTCATATTTTCTACCAGAGTTGTATGGTCCCTCGGTACTATCGATAACAAACCCAGTTTCGTTCATATCATTTTTAATTCTTACATCATCAAATACAAAAAATTCTGGCTCTGGACCAAAATACGCTTTATCACCAATACCTGTCGTTTTTAAATAAGCTTCAGCCTTTTTAGCTATCCCTCTTGGATCTCTTTCATATGAATTCTTTTTTACAGCATCTAAAATATCACAAAATAAAATAAGAGTATTATGAGAAGTAAATGGGTCAATAACTTTCCTGCTTAAATCGGGTTTAAGTATCATGTCAGACTCATTTATCGCTTTCCATCCAGCAATTGATGATCCATCAAAAAACACACCGTCATTTAACATATCTTCATCAACAACAGTTGAGTCCATGGTTAAATGTTGAAGTTTACCTCTTGGATCGGTAAATCTTAGATCTACATAATCTACCTCTTTGTCTTTCATTAATTTTAGAACATCACTTGCGCTCATTTTTTCTCCTGTGTAAATTCACCACGTAAATATCAAATATTTGAATAATAAGAATAAGATTATTCTGATAACAGCTATGCAATTTGCTCATAACTGTGATAATTAGATATGAAATTTAATAAGAATTTACTAAGTTTTTGGATAAAAAAGTTCCCTTTAAAAAACAAAAAAAGCCATAAATACTCTAGAGGTCAATTAATAGTTGTATGTGGAGAAAAAGATATGATTGGGGCCTCATTATTAAGCGCTGAAGCAGCACTAAGGACAGGAGTTGGATCAGTAAAAATTTTATGCTCTAAAAATAATTTAAAAATATTTACTTTGAAGTTTCCGTCTTTACTAAAGAAGGAAATAAATAGTTTGAGTGATTTTAAGAAATTTGTAAAAAAAAATAAAAAATCTGTTTATTTAATAGGACCAGGATCAGGTATTTCAAAAAATACAATGAAAAAAACTTTATTTCTTTTAAAGAATGTTAAATACGTAATCCTAGATGCTGATGCTATTACTTCCTTTAAAAATAAAACAAAAATTTTATATAAGTATTTAGATGAGCATAAAATTTTAACTCCACACATTAAAGAATTTAAATCAATATTTCCAGATTTAAAAAAAATAAATAATCGTAAACAGTTGATCTTATCAGCTATAAAAAAAACTAAAGCTACAATTGTTTTAAAAGATAACAAAACTTTAATTGGTAACAACAAAAAAATTTTTATTAATGATAAATCCTCAACTGAGCTTGCTGTGATTGGAACAGGCGATGTTTTAGCAGGTTTAATTTCAAGCTTAGTTGGGGAAAATAAAATGAAACCAATAGAGGCCGCATTAGCAGGAGTTTGGATACATAGTAAAACAGCAATTAATTTAGGTAAAGGATTAATTGCAGAAGATTTAATTAAAAATTTAAAAAAAACTATAAATTATATTTATGGAAGACATCCTAAATAAAGAATCAGTTAAAAGAGTTCAAAAAGCACTTGATGAGTTTAGCAATGACATCAAAGCGATTGTTTTGTCATCTTCAGCAAGAACAGCTCAACAGGCTGCTACAAGTTTAAATACAGAAGTTGGATCAATTGTAAAAAGCCTATTATTTAAAACTGAAGACGGGTTTGTTCTATGTCTAGTTTCAGGTGACAAAAGGTGTTCACTTAACAAATTAAAAAAAATAAAAAATCAAAAAGATATTTCTATGGCAGATCCCGAAACTGTTAAAAAAATTACTGGCTTTACTATTGGTGGGGTATCACCAGTTGGACATTTGCAGAAGATAGAAATTTTTATTGATAAAGATTTATCGAGATTTAGCGATATTTTTGCAGCCGCAGGACACCCAAATTGTATTTTTAAAATAAATTTTGACAACTTGATTAAAATAACTAAAGGTGCCGTTAAAAATATTATAGAATGACATCACCCAAAACTATAGACTATTTACTCCTAACAACGTTATCATTAATATGGGCTTCTGCTTTTTTTAATATTAAAATTGCAACTTATTCTTATGGACCGATTACAATAGCATTTCTAAGAATCTTATTTGGAGCAATACCAGTATTAATTTTGTGTTTTGCCAAAAAAATAAAGATTGAAGCATTTTCTAAAGATTGGAAATGGTATGCGGCTATTGGAATAATTAATCTAGTTATACCATTTTTTTTAATTGCATATGGTGTTCAAAAAGTACAAAGTAATTTAGCTGCTATTTTAATGTCATCAACTCCTATAAGTGCAACAATTTTAGCTCACTTCTTTGTAGATAAAGAAAAGATTAATATTTTAAAAATTATTGGAATCATCTTTGGTTTCCTTGGTATAGTATATTTATTTTCAGATAATTTATTAATTACAAATTCAAATTTTATTTCAGCGCTTATGATTTTGTTGGGTTCTACTTTCTATGTTGTTGGAGGAATTTTGACTTTAAAAATAAGTCACAAAAAAAATGAAAATGTTACAGCTTCAATTTTAGTTTGGGGTACACTTATTATATGTCCAATTTCACTAATATTTGAGCAACCATGGACCTTATCTCCAAGATTAGATTCCACTTTGTCTTTAATATATTTGGGTATTTTTCCAACTGGCATTGCATGGTTGCTTAGATTTGCAATTTTAAAAAAAAATGGTTTAGTATTTCAAAGTCAAGTTGCATATTTAATTCCAATTTTTGGTGTAATTTTGGGTTTTTTATTTTTAAACGAATTAATAACATCAAAAGTTATTATTGCTTTAATAGCTGTAATAATGGGAATTTATTTTGTAAAAAAATCGAGCACTAGTAAAAACTTTTGGGGAACCTAATTATTTTAGGGATGATAAGGCTTTTATATGTAATGGATTTACATTACAACAACCTCCCAAAATAGTTCCTCCACTTTCTTTAATTTTTTTCGCAAACTCATAAAACATTTCAGCGGTTATTTCACTACGAATACCCATTGTATCATTTGGATTTTTACCAATTTCATTATACTTAGAAGTATTAAATTTATGTAAAGGAAGCGGTTCTTCGACATTCCATAAATTTGCTTTAAATCCATATGGAATATTTAATTTTGAAATTTCAGTGATCGAATTTTCAATAATTTCTAATGATACACATGCACCGATTAAACCAATCCAATTGCTTGTCCTATATTTGTTTACTATTTCAGAAATTGTTTCTCCAGATGCAATTTTTCCATTTTTTTTAATATGTAAACCAACCAAAATAGGCATATTCATTTTTTCAGTAATTTCACACGCCGCCTCTATTTCTTTAGAACTGGAAATAACGTCTAGATAAAAAAAATCAACATAGGGTTTTATTATTTTAGCTTGATCATTAAAGTCATTTTTAATTACATTTATGTCTCTCTCATCAACAACATAAGTTCCATTTTGTGGTGGAAGACTTCCAGCAATTAAAACTTCTTTTTTAGATATATCTCTAGCTTTATTTGCAAGCTCACATGCAATTTTATTCACATATTCAAATTTTTCTACGACTCTATTTTGCAATAATCTTATTCGTCTGCTACTAAAATTGTTAGTTACTATAACATCCGCTCCAGAATTTATGAATGATAAGTGAACATCAACTAACAACTTATGATACTTATCATCGATTAAGGCACTAGTTGACCACAATGTACCCTTAGATATTAAACCTTTGGCTAAAAGTTCTTGGCCTATACCACCATCCAAAATTCTGATTGTTTCAAAGTATTTCAAATTCATATTAAATTATCTTTAAACCCATTCTTATAGCCACAAAAATTACTAAACAAGATGTTATTAGGGCTAAAAATCTGGTAGGCAATACTTTTAAATTTAAAAAATTTCCAATTTGTCCACCAATGAATACAATTAATAGCAAATACCAATATTCTAAAATATTAATTAAAACATTAGTTTTGGTCAATTGACCTGATATTCCAGATATTGAGTTAATCAATATGAATAAAGAGGATGTCGCAACAATATGTTTAGGGATACCTGCTTTTAATAAAAATAATATTGGGCTTAGAAATATTCCCCCACCTATACCAACGATACCTGATACAAAACCAATGGATCCACCAATAACTAGAGAGAAAATATTATTTATCTTATTGAGTTTTAATTTATTATCATCATAAGAACCAAAATTAAATAATAGTAAAACTCCCGAAGTAAATAACACTATAAATAAAATAATTTCAAAAAAATTTTTTTCGATTTCCAGGGTTCCTCCAAAAAAAGCCATTGGAATAGATCCAATCAAATATGGAACCAATAATTTGAGATTTAAATGACCAGCTCTAATGTAATTAAAAGAATTTCCTGAAACAACAATGATATTACATCCTAAAGCAATTACAGGCAAAATGAAATATGGTATATCCCAAATGAGTAATAGCGCTAGATAGGTAGAGCCTCCACCAAATCCAACGCTAGAATATAATATTGATGTTATAAAAAATAAAATTGGTAATATAATCATTAGAAAATTATGTCTATAAATATTGCACTTTTAACTGTTACTGATACTAGAACATTAGAAAATGATAGATCAGGAAATATTTTAGCTGATAAGATTAAAATAGCAAAACATAATCTTATTGATAGAAAAATTTGTAAGGACGAAAAAGAAGATATTAAAATTATACTTAAAGAATGGACAAAAAAAGAGAATTTAGACGTAATTATCACTACAGGTGGAACAGGTTTAACAGGAAGAGATATTACGCCTGAAGCATTAAATGAAATTGCAGATAAACACATACCAGGTTTTGGTGAAATATTTAGATATTATAGTTTAGAAACTGTTGGTACATCATCCATTCAATCAAGAGCCTGTGCAGTTCTTTCAAACGGAAAATATATATTTGCGTTACCTGGTTCTTCAGGTGGAGTTACAGATGCCTGGGATAAAATTTTAGTACATCAATTAGATGTCAATCATAAACCATGTAATTTTGTAGAACTTTTTCCAAGATTAAAGGAAAAATAATTATTTTCGTGTCGCAATATAAACACCTGCTGATGCAATTGCAAAACCTAAGATATCCATACTATTTAATGTCTCATTAAGGAATAACCATGCAAAAATAGCTGAGGTTGCAGGTATTAAAAAAAATATAGAAACTGTTTTGCTAGCTGAATTATGTTTGATTAAATACATCAAAATTGTAAAGGCACCAAACGAAACTAATAAAATTTGATGAGACATTGCAAATATAAAAGTTAGGCTAAAATTTATATGGGGATCTACAAAAAATATAATTATAATTATATGAAATAAAAAACCGCCTAAAGCCTGGTAAAAATTATTTACTGATAATGGAATATTATTACTTAATTTTTTTTGCCATAGAGTAGAAATTGTGATTGCAAATAGAGCAACAAAGGATGCAAATACTCCAATAGTTGGAATATCTTTACCAACATCAAATCCAAGAACTAAAGTTGCTCCCATAAATCCTAAAATTACACCTGACCATTGATTCCAACCAATTTTCTCATTTAATAAAGGGCCAGCCAATGCATTTGTAAGAATAGGCTGTAATGTTACTATAAGCGCAGCTATACCAGTTGGCATTCCTTTTGAAACAGAAAAGAATACGCCACCCAAATAAAAGCCATGAAATAAAACACCAGTTAACATGGATTCAACTAAGTTCTTTTTGGAAACAAAAATCTTATGTTTATAAAAATAGGAAAAAAAAAGAAAACCTAAAGCAACCAAAGCAAATCTGAAAGATAGAGCAGTAAATGGTTCACTGTAGTCAATTATAGGTTTAGTTGTAATAAAAGCTGATGACCAAAGTAGAATAAAAATTAAAGGAAAGAGCTTTATCATTAAGAAGAAAAATTATTTTTGATATTTTTCTTTCCATTCAGAATAAGCCATTCCATATACATGCTTACGTGCATCAGGATCGCTAATTTCTATTCCTTTTTTTTCAGCTTCTTCTCGATACCATTTAGAAAGACAATTTCTACAAAATCCTGCTAAATTCATTAGATCAAGATTTTGAACATCTTTTCTCTCCCGTAGATGATTTAGCAATCTTTCAAAAGCTGCAGATTGTAATTCTTTTTTTATTTTTTCGTCCATAATTTTGATATAAGTTTATCTCATGAAATTTTTAGCATCATATCAAATTAATTTAAATAAACAATCAGATGAGAAATTCATTTGATGAAAAAATTTTAGATGAAGCGTACGATTGGATTAAAACCGATCAAAAAGTTGTTCTTGCAACTGTAATTCAAACGTGGGGATCTTCACCAAGACAGATCGGTAGTCGAATGATTATTAATCAAAATGGAGATTTTTCGGGCTCAGTGTCAGGTGGTTGTGTTGAAACTTCAGTGGTAAGGGAAAGTATAAATCTATTAAAAGAAAATAAACAGTGTAAAAAAATTGAATTTAAAGTTTCTAATGAAAGTGCTTGGGAAATAGGACTTGCTTGTGGTGGTGAAATAACTATTTTTTTAGAGCAGATTAATTAATGAGGAAAAATATTTTAGAGCAAATAATAAAAAATAAATCTTTAAAATTAGAGTTTGCGATAGTTACAAATCTTAAAAGTGGAGAAAGTCAGATATTTGAGTTGAATAAAAAGTTAACTGGCAGTTTCGAAAAATTTCAAAAAGAAATTGAGGAATTCTTTAAATCAAAAAAAAATGGAATGATAAAAAATTCTGAAATTTTTGTTGAGACATATATTAGACCAATAAAAGTTATAATCATAGGAGCCGTACATATAGCCCAATATCTGGTTAATTATGTGAAAAGTTTAAATTTCGAAATTTTAATTATTGATCCAAGGGGATATTTTGCAACTACGAAACGGTTTCCTAATTTAAAAATAATAAATAAGTGGCCCGAAGAAGCCTTTAAAGAAATAAATACAAATGAAAATACTGCTTTAATAGCATTAACCCATGATCCAAAAATAGATGATCCAGCATTGCAACATGCTTTAAATAAAAATTTTTATTACATAGGCGCTCTTGGAAGTAAAAAAACTCACGAAAATAGATGCCAAAGATTAAAAGAATCAGGATTTACGGATAAACAAATTAATTCAATACATGGACCTATTGGAATTAAATTAGGAGGAAAATCTGCTCCAGAAATTGCTTTATCAATAATTGCTCAATTAGTTTCTGAAACATATAATAAGAAATGAAAAAAATATTTTTAATTATTATTTTTTTATTTGTTACAAATAATCTATTCGCTAATACCGTAGAATATAAAGGTTTAGAAAAATTATCTAAAAATAATACTTTTATGAATGATAAAGGCAAACCCTATTCAGTTGAGGAAATATCTGACAAAAAAAACTCATTAGTAATAATTTATAATCATGGAAGTATTCAGGATAATAAGCAAGACCCTTGTAAAGCTAAACCTAAATTTGGATATATTTGGGATGCAGCTGTAGTACCGGCTATCTTAAAATTACATAATAAAAAAATTAATGGATTAGAGGTTAAGATTTATCGAGTATGCTCAGGAGTAAAAGGTATGTCAGTTAAGAAACAAAAAAAATACAGGCAAGAGTTAAAATCTAAAGGAAAAATTAATTTAGTAGATGAATTTAAAAATATTAAAAGACAAAATATAATTTTAAATGAAGTAGAAAATTTGAAAAATCTTGGATTTGATAAAATAATATTATCAGGATGGTCAGCTGGTGGATGGTCATCTCTAATTTTACAATCAAAATATCCAGATAAAATTTTAGGAACAATTGCGTTTAATCCAGCATTTGCAGGACCAAAAAATGAATGGCAAAAAAAATTCCCTGAGTGGGGTGCTTTTAGAGAAGATCAAGTAAATAAATTTAACAAAACAGAGACAATAAATGCAATTGTTTTTGCACATAAAGATGACGTATTTGAAGATCCTAAAACCTTATCTTTTTTTGCAAACTTTAAGAGAATGAGTCTAATTGATTATAGTGAATTAAAACCGACTAAGTGTACTTGGGCTGATGGGAATGAAAAAATGCCATCAAACAAAGGACATAACATTCCGCAATCAAAATGTTTTACAAAATATTTAGAAGAAAAAAATTATCTGATCTCATTTCTTGAAAACACAATTGATGATTAAAGGAATTTTATTGGTAGCTGGCTAATCTAAAAGGTTAAAAAATAGCACAAATTTCATAAAGGTATAATCTGAAAAAGTTTTTAAAGATTTTGATAAAGTTTCAGACTTTAGAGCTTAATTTTTTAAAATTTACTCTAAATAGTAAAAGAATAATTAAAATAATTAGGAATATTAACGGTTTAAAAAATATAGTTTTTGATAACCATATAAAATGTAAAACTCCAAAAATTCCTATTACATAAATTAATCTATGAATTTTTTTCCAATTTTGTTTTAAAATTTTTACCATTTTATCTGATGAGGTAATCGCCAGAGGTATTAAAAGTAACCATGCTGCAAAACCTATAAATACAAATTTTTTCTTTAAAACATCATTAATAATTGGCTGAAAATCAAATCTATAATCAAGACCCACATAACTTAATAAATGTATTGATGCATAAAAAAATACAAATAATCCCAACATTCTTCTATATTTAATCCAAATTGTAGCATTAGTAATTTTTTTTAGTGGCGACATGGAAAGAGTTAAAAATATAAAAATTAAAGTCCATTCACCAAAATGATTTATTATTTTATCGACTGGCTCAGCACCTAACTTATTATAAAAAATTTGATAAATAATTGAATATAGTGGCCACAGGCATAATAAAAATACAAAAATTTTTGAATATCTAAGCAAGGTTAATAATATTTTCTTAGATCCATATCTTTATAAAGATGAGCAACATCTTTTTCATAACCGTTAAACATCAAAGTTGGAACTCTTGGCGAAAGCACACCCTCACCAATTACTCTCTCGGTTGCTTGTGACCATCTAGGGTGATCAACATTTGGATTTACGTTAGAATAAAAGCCATACTCTCTAGGTGAAGCTTTCATCCAAGATGATATAGGCATTTTTTCTACAAAAGAAATTCTCACAATAGCTTTCGCACTTTTAAATCCGTATTTCCATGGAACCATTAATCTGATTGGAGAACCATTTTGATTTGGAAGTGCTTTTCCATATAACCCTGTTACTAAAATAGTTAAAGGGTGCATTGCTTCATCTATTCTTAATCCCTCTTTATATGGCCAATTAAGAATTGGATACCTTTGACCTCTCATCTGTTCTGGGTCTAAAATAGATTCAAATTTTATATATTTTGCTTTACTGTTTGGGGTGACTTTATTTAGAAGTTTATTAAGTGGAAAGCCAAGCCACGGTATAACCATTGACCAACCCTCTACACATCTTAATCTATAAACTCTTTCTTCAGATGGAAAAAGTTTGTAAATATCTTCCATAGATAGTGTAATTTTTTTATCTACCTCTCCATCTATAGTGATACTCCAAGGATCGCTGATAAAGTCTTTTGAATATTTGGAAGGATCTGATTTTCCTGTACCAAATTCATAATAGTTATTATAAGTAGTTATATAATCATAATCAGTTAAATTTGTTGATGCTAAAGATTTACCAAATATTCCTGAAGAAAAATAAAGCGAACTAGAAGCTATCCCTAATTGTTTAATAAATTTTCTTCTGTTTTTAAAAACTTTTTCAGGTGTAATTAGTGAGCTTGATACTTTCATCAATTAACCTCTATGGATGTTCCTTTTAACCATTCACTTTCTTTATTAAAGTAGTGTTCTTTTTTCCAAATTGGAGATCTTTTTTTAATTTCCTCAATTATATATCTTGATAAAACATATGCCTGATCTCTGTGTTTGCATCCAACGCCAATTAAAATACTTTTTTCCTTTAATGCCACGTAACCTTTTATATGTTCAATAAAAACAGCTTTATTTTTTATGTTTAATTTTTTATCAGCTTCATTGTAAATTTCTTCAAAACTTTTTATAACTAAACTATCTTTAGAATCATAAGTTATACCAATTACTTTTTTTTCTTCATTAAAATCTCTTACGGTTCCAACAAACAAAATAGTTGCTCCAAATTTTGAAGACTTTAAAAATTCCTCGGCGTGCTCAATTTCAATTTTTTGATCTTTTGAATTAATAATTTTAGCATGTAACATTAGCCACCTCCAACAGGGGGTATTATGCCAAATGTTTGTTTTTTTTCTATTTTAAAATTGTCTGAGACAATATTATCATTTTCTGAGCAAAATACTGAAGACATTATAATTTTTTTAAAGTTTTGATTTCCTTTAAATTTTTTATTATTCATCTTTAAAAGTTCTTTTCTTAAATCCTTAATTGAACCTGGCTTCAATAGATTTACCTCAATTGTATCTTTATTGCTAAATTCTCGTGCTGCTCCAAACAACTCAATTGTTATTTTCATTAATTAAACAATATTCTCTAAAAATTCTGGTAAACCATTTGGATTTTTCCAAATACCACTTTTTCCACCCTCTTTTATTAATAACTTAATACTATCAATTGTTAAATTAGGATTCACAATTTTACTTAAATCGTAAATTGTGATCAAAGCCGCATTTACTCCCATTATTGCTTCCATCTCAACGCCGGTTTTTGCAAATGCTGAAACAATACAAAATACTTCTAGAGAGCAATCCTCTTTGTTTAATATTATTTTTGTGGCTATATGATCGATTGGCAGTGGATGGCATAACGGAACAAGGTCACTGGTTTTTTTAACTCCTAAAACTGCTGAAACTTCTGCAAGAGCAATAGGATCACCTTTGGGCATTTTTTTTTCTTTAATTAAATTAAAAACCTTCTTACCAATGTATATTTTTCCAGAAGCTAAAGCTCGCCTAAATGTTTCTTTTTTTGTGGATACATCCACCATATTAAAAGAATTTTTCTGAAACATGTCTTTTGCCCAATCTTTAAGGTCTTCACGACTAATTAATTTCAATTTACTCAATTATCCCCCTGTACTTGACAAATTATTTGTCAATCCTGTTTTACCCAATTCTAAATAATGAGACTCTTTTTTAAAATTTAATTGTTTTAAAATTAAATCTTTAAGTTCCTCCAATTGTTCATCTTTTTGTAAAAGATGTCTTATACTTATTCCTGTATTACCAAAAAGACAAAGTCTTAAATCACCCCTGGCTGTAATTCTTAATCTATTACATGATTTACAAAAATCTTTAGAATATGGAGCTATAATTCCAAACTTACCTTTAAATTCAGGATTAATATAATTTAAAGAAGGACCAGCATCTCTTCCAAGTGTTTGAAAAATCCAATTATTTTTATTTAAATACTGTTTAAATATATTTGAAGAAATATGATACTTTTTAAAATAATCCAAATTATCTCCAGTACGCATTAATTCAATATATCTAAAATCTATACTATTTTTTTTTATAAAGTTAGACCAATCCTTAAAATCATTTTCAGACGAATTTATACCTTTTAATAAGACTGCATTTATTTTTATATTATTAAAATTCAATTTTTGTAGTTTTATAATTCCATTAAGAATTTCCTCTAATCTATCATGACTTGTTATTGACTTAAATATTTCCCTATTTAGACTGTCAATACTAATATTTATTCCATCTAATCCAGATTCCACAATTTTATTCGCCTTTTGATCTAAGTGATAACCATTAGTAGTTATTACAACTTTTTTTATACCACTTTCATTTTTCAAAACTTTTACAATTTCAAAAAAATCCTTTCTAACTGTTGGCTCTCCACCGGTAAGTCTAATTTTACAAACTCCAAGTTCTGATAAACCTTTAGCTAATCTTTTAATTTCATCTAGGTGAAGAAATTTTCTGTTATCGCTTTTGTTAGGCATATATCCATTGGGCAAACAATACCCACACTTAAAATTACAAACATCTGTAATAGAAAGTCTTATATATGGAAAGGTTCTTCCAAAACTATCTCTAAGCATATTCAATATTAGAATATCACAATTTATAATCTATCCAATTAGTCAAAATGGAAGTATTTAACAATATATTATCTATACATAATGCAGGATTTTCTGGTTTTTTTTTGTTTTGCATTATTTGATTTGAAATTTCTTTTATTTGATATGAGTAAATATTATCTAATATATCTAGTTCAATAACTTTTTTTTCATTATTATTTTCCAAATTTATTTTATATGTTTTATTAGGTTTCCATGTATTTTCTAAAATTATTTTTCCATGTGTTCCAAATATTGTTGTTTTTTGATTGGAATTATTTTCAAATGAGCAAGAAACATCACTGAAGAAATCATTTCCAAACTCAATTCTACATGAAGCAGATATTTCTACATTACTCTCACATATATTTTTTTTAACATTCGTTAACTTAAGTTTATCTAATGATATTTGTTTTTTTAAACTCGCAACTAAGGTACTAAATGATACTGGATAGCAGCCAAGATCAAGTATAGATCCTCCACCGAGAGCCTGGTTATATTTTCTGTCCTGAAAATCAGGCTTTCTGAAGGAAAATCCAAAAATTTTAAAAGATTTGTATGTTTTAATGCTAAAATCAGAACTCATATTTAGCAATTCACCTATAGAACCTCTCTTTATTTCATCTGTAACAGCTTTTATATGTGGACAAAATTTAAACATAAAAGCTTCAGAAAAATAAACATTATTTTCATTTATTTTTTTTTTAATATCTAATACCTGATTAACATTCATGAGCGCTGGCTTTTCAACTAAAATATTTTTATTTGCGTTAATACACTCAACAATCCACTCGTGATGTAAATTATTAGGTAAAGCAATATAAATCACATCAATTTCTGGACAATTTATTAAATCCTTGTAGTTGTTAAAACAGTATTCATCTTCTATTGCATATTTACTTTTGAAATGAGAAATTTTTTCTTCACTCTTACTTCCAATGGCTTTAAGTTTACAATTTTGCAAAGATTGAAAAGCATCTGCTACGGTAGAAGCAATATTACCAAGTCCTATAATTCCCCAATTTACATTCTTCATATGTTAATTTAAGTATTTTTTAATTACATTATAGTATTTATTAAGATTTGTATTTTCATTGAATCTAAAAAGATATTTGTAACCCTCTATAGCAGTATTATTGAGATATTTTTTATTCTTAACAGAAAATATTATTTTATTTTCCAAATCTTTTTGATTTTTAACCCTAATAAATTGTCCTAATTTACCATTTTGTAATATTTCTTTAGGACCTGTCGGACAATCTGTTGAAATTATTGGTAATTTTAAAGTTTGTGCTTCCAATAATACATTGGGCAAACCTTCAAAGTTTGATGATAAAATAAAAACATTAGACATTTTCATAAGAGGGTAGGGATTGTTTAAAAAATTTATAATCTTAGCACTTTTATTTAATTTGTTATCCTTTACATAGTTTGTAAGTAAATTTTTGTTGGGACCTCTGCCAGCTATCACTAACTTTAATTTAAATTTTTCTTTTAAATTTTTAAACGCTTTTAATATTAATATTTGGTTTTTTTGATCAGTAAATCGACCAATATTAATAATTTTAAAATATTTTTTATTTTTAAAAAAAGGAAATTTAAATTTTTTTTTACTCAATTTTATAATTTGTTTATGATTTAATGGGTTATAAATAAGCGTTGTTTTTATACCAAATTTATAAAACATATTTCTTTTAAATTCTTTGCTATTTACAATTATTTGGTCAGCAAGCTTTAAAATTATTTTATAAAAAAATTTTTTAATCGTATTGTTTGACCATCCTTCTGGTGCAGTATTAGATCTTGTAATAATTTTGCTGCCAAAAAATTTAACTACTAAAATGGCATACCAATTTGCCTGGAATGACAATACAAGACATTTTTTCTCAGTTAATAAAGTTTTAATTAATAAATAAATTGAAATAATATATTTTGTATATATGCCACTATATTTCCATTTTGAGGATTTAGGTGAAATTAAATTTATATTCTTACTTAATTTATTTTTATATTCTTTATTAATTGTTATTACTGAGATTTTTTCAATTCTTTTAGCCAGATAATTTGAAATAATAAAAAAGTTTTTTTCTACACCGCCACCTCTTATATGTGGAATAAATATAATTAGTTTTTTTTTCATTTATTTAAAATTTAATATAATCTAGATACTAATTTTGTTATAAAGAAGATAAATTATAATGCAAAAAAAACCATTAGTTTCAATATTAATCGCGAGTTTCAATAAAGAAAAATTAGTAAAGCGATGCATAAATTCTTGTATTAAACAAACTTATAAAAAAATAGAAATTATTTTTGTCGACAATGATTCATCGGATAATTCCTATAAAATTGCTAAGCAATTTAAAAATATTAAAGTTTACAAAAAAAAAAGAGTAAAATATTCAAACTTTAAATTTAATAGTTTTAATCAAACAGATACTTATCTTTATGCATTTAAAAAATCAAAAGGTAATATTATATGCTTTTTAGACTCTGATGATTTTTTTAAGAAGAATAAAGTCTATGAAATTGTAAATTACTTTTTAAAAAATCCAAAAAATAATATTATATTTGATAAGCCAATTATATTTTTTGATAAGAAAAAAAAATATAATAGCAAAGAATTTAATAAAAATATCAATAGAAATTTTTTATGGCCAAAATTTCCACCGCAAAGTTGCATTAGTATAAAAAGATTTTTCTTAAATAAAATTATTAATGAAATAAGTAAAAAAAAATTTGAATTATTGGCTTTAGACTTTAAAATAGCTACAGTCTCAAAATATATATATAATGAATTTAATATTATAGAAAAGTTTTTGACTTATTACTTCCAAGACCTTAAGGGTGAAAGCTATTCCAATTATAAAAAATTTAACTTTAATTGGTGGATCAGGCGTTTGTCAGCCCATAAATATTTAAAATATATTTCAACTAAATATAAAAAAAATCATGTAAATGGATTAGATTATTATTTCACCAGAATAATAGTTTTATTGTTGAGTACTTTTAAAAAAAATATTTAATAATCTTTAGTTTAGCCTTTTTATAAAAGGCTAAACATAATATTTATTTTCCAACAGGCCTATAGGATGCAGCAGCTTTAGCAGCTTTTTCTGCAGCTTTGTTAAAGTCAACAGCTTCCATAATATTCATATCTTCAATTGTGCCTGTTGATTGCATTAACATTTTCATACCTGCCATAGTTTCAAAATCAGATCCTTCGATAATAGCAATGAAATCATAAGCTCCTCTCAGAGTCATCATTTCTAAAAGTTTGCCACCAGCTGCTTCAGTTATTTTTTTTGCAGCTTCTCTTCTATTATCTGAGGGATTCTTTACGAAACCAGCAAGACCTTGATTAGAATATTTGCCTAATACAACAAATTTCATATTTCCTCCTTTTTTTTATAAATAAATTATAACAAACAAAATTTTGTAAGATATGATTTATAAGTAAATCTGATGTGAAAGTTTTGTTAAACTAAGTTCTTGCTACTCTATCCATCTCTTTTAATTCAACTTCAAGTTTATCTAATTCTTCTCCTCCAGCCATCATGCTTAAAAGTTTTTCCCTTGAAATATCCTTTTTTTGAAATGTACCCATACTTCTTCCTCTATTCAAAACTGTAAAACTATTTCCAACAGGATATGCATGGTGTACGTTATGTGTAATCAATATAACAGCTAATCCTTCCGCTGCAGCTTTTACAATATATTTTAAAACCATAGAAGCTTGATGAACTCCCAAAGCAGAAGTTGGTTCATCTAAAACTAAAACTTTAGCACCAAAATAAATTGCCCTAGATATAGCCAAACATTGTCTTTCACCTCCAGACATTGTTCCAACTGCTTGAGATGGATCTCTTACATCAATCCCAATTTGTCCCATTCTTTCTGCTGCAATTTTATTTGCTTTTTCTACATCAAAAGTTTTTAAAAATGGAATTCCTTTTTGTGGTTCTCTTCCCATGAAAAAATTTCTTGTTACACTCATTAATGAAACCAAAGCTAGATCCTGGTAAACTGTTCCTATTCCTATATCTAAAGCATCTCTTGGAGAGTCAAAAATAATCTTTTTATCCTCAAAAATAATTTCTCCTTCATCAGGTTTATGTACACCAGCAAGTGTTTTAATTAAGGTTGATTTTCCAGCACCATTATCACCAAGAAGGCACATTATTTCACCTTTTCTTAACCTCATAGTTACATTTTTGAGCGCAATTACTTTCCCAAAAAATTTACTAATATTATTAAATTGCACTAAATAATCCGACACTATTTGTTCTCCGTTACTTTTCTTCTGATATAATTATTAAATACAACTGCAATTAACATCATTGCTCCAAGAAATACTTTAAACCAATCTGTATCAACGTCTGTGTAGAATATTCCCATTGAGACTGTTCCAAAAATAATTGCCCCTAAAGCAGCTCCAATTGCAGATCCATATCCACCAGTTAGCAAACAACCACCTACAACAGCAGCAGCAATTGCTTCTAACTCTTTCAAAGTTCCTCGCATAGTATCTGCAGAACCAGCATCCAAAACTTGAATACACGCAAATATTGTTGAGGCTACTGCAGTACCAATAAATAAACTAATTTTCACTCTACCAACAGGTACACCTACATTTGTTGCGCCTACCTTGTCACCACCTGATGCAAATATCCAGTTTCCATATCTTGTTTTCATTAATATCCATGTTGCAAATAAAGTCAGGGCAATAAACCATATAACTGAAGGTGGAATTCCTGTTGCAAGTGGTGTTCCGTCAGTTCTTAATGCAATTAATTTCATTTTACCCAACCAATTAAATAGCCATTGAAATGTATCAGTAGCAAATATCCATGCTATCGGATCATCTTCAATTAAAACTCTTAATCCTGGAACTTGTGTTCTTCCAGTTATTAATCGAGTAATTGCTAACGTTGCTCCTCTTAAAATAAATAGCATCGCTAGTGTAACAATAAATGAAGGCAACCCAGTTCTTACAACCATTATTCCATTAAAGTATCCAATTAAAACTGCCATAGCGAAAGCAAAAGTAATACTCATCCATAAAGGCCATCCCCAATAAATAGCAGGTATCGCTATACAGATCCCTGCAAAACCAATCATTGATCCGATTGACAAATCAAACTCACCACCGATCATGAGCATTGCAGCAGCAATTGCAATTATTCCTAAATTTGCTGAAACATCTAAAAAGTTTAAAGCCCCATATGCACTAAACATTCCTGTATCACCTGCGACAATACCAAAAAATATAAAAACTAAAATTGATCCTCCTAAAGCTCCAAGTTCAGGTCTGTTTAATAGCACTCTTAATGGTGAAATTTTTTTTAATCTTTCATCTTGTCCAGTTTGTTTTTTGGATTGAATACTTTGAGATTTTACAGACATAGATGATTTATAATTTATTATTAAATAAAAAAAAGGCCTGACTAAAATTTAGTCAGGCCTAATTTCATTATATTTTATCTATAACCTTGAGCTGCCCACTTTATTACAGCGCTAGCATTTTTAGGAGTTACAAATCCAGGTCCAGTCATTACTACACCAGCTGGCATTGTTCCCCATCTCATATACTGAGCAAAAATTGCAATTGGTAGGTAACCTTGTAGGTATTGTTGTTGGTCGATTAAAAACTCTACTTTTCCTGCAGCAGCAGCTTTTAACATATTAGGTGACATATCAAATGTACCTAATTTTACATTACCAACTTTTCCAGCAGCTTCTAAAGCTTTTAATGCTGCTTCGCCAGATAAACCAGCGCCTAAAGTTAGGATAGTGTCATATCCGCCACCTAATTTAGCAGCAACAGCTTTTTGAATTTCTGTTGGGTCATTAGAAGTACCTAAAATATCAACACTTCCACCAAAGCCTTTTTTGAAACCTGCACATCTTCTGTCTAGTGCAACGTTTCCAACTTCGTGGTTAACGCATAATGCTTTTTTACCACCAGCAGCTTTCATTTTTTGTCCACCACCTACACCAGCTTCAAACTCAGTTTGCCCAACATGAGCACTTATTCCTAATGAAGCGTAGTCATCAGAACCAGAGTTCATAGAAATTACTGGAATTCCAGCAGCTATAGCAGCTTTTACAGATTTACCTAAAGCAGCAGCATCTGGAAGAGTAATCACAATACCTTTTGGTTTTTGTGATACAGCATTGTCAATTAATTTCGCCATTTCAACCATGTCAAATGTTCCTGGCGCAGTGTACTTACAAGATACTCCCATATCTTTACAAGCAGCATCAACACCATTTTTTGCAACTGACCAGAAAGGGTCATTTGCTTGACCGTGTGAAACAACTATTACATCCGTAGCTAAAGCAGACACAGACATCATAGCCCATGAAGCGATTGCTAGGAAAAAGTTTCTTATTATTTTCATTATGTTTCCCTCTTTAAATTTAAAGTTAACTTTTAAAATTGAAACTAAATCAAAATATCTATTAAAAGTAAAGGAGACAGGTTGTATTCTAGCAAAGGTTGATTCAATTAAAAATTAAGTATCTCAATCTTTTTTGATGTTATAGATTTTTTTGCTGCGTTAGCCATAATTAAAGCTCTTCTTCCTTCCTCAAATAATGCAAGTGGTTTGATATTTTTTTTTATAAATTTTGCAAAACCATAAAGTTGATTTTTGTAAGCATCTTTATAACGTTCAACAAAGAAATTCATTAAAGGAGATTTGCTCGAAGTTGTATTATTTGAATAAAAACTTATCTCGTCATTTCTTTTATTTTCAGAAATAATCATTCCTTTTGAACCAAACAACTCAACTCTTTGATCATACCCAAAACTACAATGTCTAGAATTTGTAATTATACATTGAACACCTTTTTTTGATTTTATTAAACAGGAAGCTAGTTCAAAATCTTTTATTTTATTAAATCTATTATCTGAAATATTACTACCAGTGGCTATAAGTTTTTCAGGTTCATCACTTCCCAGATAGAATCTTGCCAAATCAAAATCGTGGATCATCATATCTTTAAATATTCCTCCAGACTCTTTTAGATATTTAATTGAGGGTGGGGCAGGATCTCGACTAGTTATTATAACTTTTTCAAGTTTTCCAATTTTTCCCATTAGAAGTTTCTTTTTTAAATTGTTGTGACCTGGGTCGTATCTCCTATTAAAGCCTAGTTGAATTTTTGGATTAAATCTTCTAATTTTCTTTTTACAATTGTTGATTTTATTTATGTCTAAATCCAGTGGCTTTTCACAAAAAATTGCTTTTTTATATTTAGCTGCTTCAAGTATAAGTTTTATATGTGTTGAAGTTGTAGAAGCAATGAATATAGCATGAATATTTTTATCCTTAAATACAACTGAGGGATTATAAATTGGAATTGATCTTAATTCCTTTGAAATTTTTTGAGTCAGTTTTTTATTTATATCGTATACATATTTTAAGTTAAAATCTCGATTTCTCATTAGATTTTTGCCGTGCATCACACCAATTCTACCAAGACCTAATAAAGCAATGTTAATCATTTTTTTATTTGAAATTAAAATTCTTTTTAATATCTTAACTAAAATTAATTATTATGTCAGTAAAATTAGGAGTAGCTCCTATAGCCTGGAGTAACGATGATATGCCTGAGTTAGGAGGCGAAACTACTTTGGAGCAATGTTTAGAGGAAGCTAGTCATGCAGGTTATATTGGTATTGAGTCGGGTGGAAAATTTCCAAAAGATTCTCTAGAATTAATACCCAAACTAGAGAAATACAATTTAAGTTTATGCTCTGGTTGGTATGGAGCAAATCTTAGAAAAAATTCAGTAAACGAAGAAAAACAATATTTACAACAACAATTAAAACTTTTTCAAGATTGTAAATCTCCTTGTATTGTTTTTGCTGAAGTTTCTGGTTCCATTCAAGGTGATCCTAATAGAAAACTTTCTACAAGACCTCAGATGAATAAAGAAGAATGGAAAAATTTTTGTGAAAAAATTTCTGAAATTGGAAGGTATTTAGAGGACCAAGGTATGCCGCTAGCCTATCATCATCATATGGGAACAGTAATTGAAACTCAAGAGGATACTGAAAGATTAATGGAAGATACACATGATAGTGTAAAGTTAACTTTAGATACAGGTCATATGCTATTTGCTAAAGGAGATTCAAAAAAAATATTCGAAAATTATAATAGCAGAATTAAACATGTTCATTGTAAAGATATAAGAAAAAATGTCCTTGAGAAATCTATAAAAGAGGATTTAAGTTTTAGAGAGGCTTTTCTAGAAGGAGCTTTTACAGTTCCTGGTGACGGGTGTATAGATTATAAACCGCTGTTTGATATTTTAAAAAAAAATAATTATTCTGGATGGTTAGTAGTTGAAGCTGAACAAGATCCTCAGAAAGCAAATCCATTAGAATACGCAATAAAGGGTTATAAATATTTAACTGAAACTTTGAAAAAATCTAATATTGAAATTGATACTAACTAATTATCTATATATTGATGTTAACTCGTTATTTCCAGCTGCAACACATGGGGATTTAAAACAAGTTCCAACTATCCATTCCGAACCTGGTTCTGCTTGAAAATTTGAAGACATTAAAAATATAACACCCATCTCAACTGTTTGACCCGCTTTACCTTCAGCTTTTATTCTTGGATCTGGATCAGTTTTAACTTTCGTATCATCAGAAAATGGATTTTTTATTTGAAGATTATTGTTTATATAGTTCACTACCTTATCTGCTATCCACTCTCCATTACAAGGATCACCCCAGACAGTTTTTAAATTCTCATCTGCATTGCCACATTTATTTACTTCATTATTTATGAAATCTACTACTTTATTATGATTTTCTTTAACAAGATTTGCTTTGGCTTCAACTTCTGGCCTTGTGCTTGCAGTCCAAATTAACATACCGATAACATACGTTAATGATAGTATTACCAATGTTTCCAATAGACCAAAATTTTTTAAATTAATTCTCATTAAAGTTTTACAATTTTTGATTTGTCTAATTTTTTTTCAAAAAAATCAATAATATTTTGAATAGTTTCTTTGCCCATTCTGATCATACATTCCTCTGTAAAAGCAGCCGTATGAGGACTCAAAAAGACTTTTTGATTTTTTAGTAAAGGGTTACTTTGATCTGGTGGTTCCTTTTCAAATACATCTAAACCAGCTCCAAATATTAAATTTTCATTTAAAGCTCTATCTAAGTCAAATTCGTTTATCACACCTCCTCTAGCAGCATTTATTATAATACAGTTTTTTTTCATATTTTTAAGTAAATCGTAATTTATTAAATTTTTTGTCTTATCATTTAATGGAACATGTAATGAAATAGCATCTATTTTTTCTATTGAATCTTCTAAATTTTCGACTTTTTTTCCTCCAAAACTCTCAATAACTTCTTTAGATACAAATGGATCATAAACAAAAACATTCATTTCAAATCCATGGCATCTTTTAATTAGACATTGTCCTATTCTTCCAAAACCTGCAATTAAAATATTTTTCTTCCATAATTCAATAGTTTTAGGAAGTTTATTACGATCTAAAAAATTTCCAGATTTTACAGCGTCATCATACATACTTTTTCGTTTTGAAATATTTAAAAGCATAAATAACACATGTTCAGCAACAGCTACAGCGTTGGCAGTTGCTGTTATTGTTAAAGTAATATTTTTTTTCTTAGAGGATTTTAAATCAATATTATCATAACCCACACCATGCCTTGAAATAATTTTTAAATTTTCCGTTTTGTTTATAAAATCTTCTGATAGTTTAGCTGTCCTTATCGAAATAGCATCACATTGTGCTATTTTTGATTGTAGCTCTTTTGAATTTGTATCTTCGAAAATCTCAAATTCATAATTTGATTTTTTCTTTAATAAATCAATTCCAGCTTGGTGAATTGGTTGAATAACTAAAACTTTGATTTTCTTTGTCACTTTTTAATAAGTTTTAGATTCCTCTTTATTTGAGGAGCCTTTAATTTTCTCAACTATATTTTTTGCACCAGCTCCTATTGATCTTTGATCAGAACCAACTGTTACAAAGTTAAAACCTTTTTCAATCATTTTGTTTGCATATTCTGGAGTTCCATTGTGAATTCCAGCAAAAATATTATTTTTCTTTGCATGCTCTAATATTCTTAAGATTTCTGAATATGCTTTAGAATTTTCAGGTTTATCAAATCCTGGTTGTTCTCCGATTGATAAACTTAAGTCTGCAGGACCTATATAAATTCCATCAAGTCCTTTAACTGACATAATCTCATCTAATTTCTCAAGCGACTCTTTTGTTTCTATCATCGCAAGTTTTAACATTTCATTATCAGCATGTTTTGCGTAATCAGATCCACCATAAATCAAACCTCTTACTGGCCCGAAGCTTCTATAACCATTTGGTGGATACATGCATGCTTGAACAAAATTTTCTGCATCTTTTTTATTGCTAACCATAGGACAAATAACTCCATAACTTCCGGCATCTAAAATTTTCATTATTTGACCTGGCTCGTTCCAATTCACCCTTGCTAACGGAGTGACATCAGTTGATGAAATAGTCTGTAGCATTGGTAAAGCATTTGAATAGTCAACTAAACCATGTTGCATATCTATAGTTAAAGAGTCCCATCCTTGATGAGCCATAGCTTCTGTGGAAACTGTACTTGGTATTTGAAGCCAACCGTTTACTACAGGCTTACCTTCTTTCATCATTTTTTTTATTTTATTAATTCTCATTTTATGACTTAAGACCTAAGTGTGTGTATTTGATATTAAGATAATCTTTAATTGCCATTGATCCACCTTCACGACCATAACCTGTTTGTTTAATGCCTCCAAAAGGAGCCTCAGCAACTGCAACCGCAGCTGTATTTACAGCAACTGTTCCACTTTCCATTAATTCAGAAGCTCTATTAGCTTGTTCCATAGAATTTGTATAAATATAACTACAAAGACCAAGATCGTTATCATTTGCTCTTTCAATAATTTCATCAAAAGTCTTAAAAGAAAGCATTGGTACCAATGGTCCAAATGGTTCTTGTTTCATAATTGTGAAATTATCTTTAACATCATCAAAAATTGTTGGTTCATAAAAATAACCTTTATTAAAACCCGAAGGTCTTTTACCACCAAGTAAAACCTTAGCTCCTTCTTTTTTTGTGATTTCAACAAGTTCCTCAATTTCTCCTAACCTTTTAGAAGTAGTTAATGGTCCTAACTGTACATCTTTATCTAGACCATTCCCAATTTTTAATTTTTTTGTTCTTTCAATAAACGCTTTGATAAATTCATCTTTTTTCTTTTCTTGAATATAAAATCTATTGGGAGAAATACAAACTTGTCCATTATTTCTAAATTTTGCAGTGATAGCCATATCAGCAACTTTATTGATATCCACATCATCAAAAACTATAAATGGTGAATGACCACTTAGTTCCATTGTAACTCTTTGAACTTTATCTGCTGCTTTTTTTAAAATTAATTTTCCAACTCTAGTTGATCCAGTGATTGAAACCTTTTTTACAATATCAGACTCTAATAATTCATTTGATATTTCAGCAGGATCTCCAGACAAAAGATTTACAACACCGGGTGGTACACCTGCTTCTTTACAAATATCCACTAATTCCATAACAGTACCAGGTGTAATTACATCAGGTTTACAAATAACTGAGCAGCCAGCGGCTAAAGCTGTAGAAATTTTCCTTGCAGCTAAGACTAATGGAAAATTCCATGGTACTAATGCAGCAACTACTCCTACTGGTTGGTAATAAATATGTACTCTAGTGTCGGGAAATCTACTTTCAACAGTTTGTCCATAAATTCTTTTTGTTTCTTCTGCGTTCCATTCAAATATATCCGCAGCTCCACCTGTCTCACCAATTCCTTCTGCCAATGGCTTTCCCACTTCAAGAGTTAACCACTTTGCTAAAACATCTTGTTTTTGCCTCATCAAATCTGCAATTTTTCTGATAATATATGATCTTTTCCAAGGAACAGTGTTTCTCCAAACTTCTAATCCTTTCTTTGCAGATTTTAATGCTTTCTGAACATCCACTGAAGATGCTTTCGAGGCTTTTCCTATTACTTCTTCAGTAGCAGGATTTATTACATCATAAGTTTCTTTTTTCTCTGCTTGTTGCCATTTACCATCAATGAATTGTCCAAATTTACTATACATAATTTTTATTTTATGGTTTATTAAGTGAAATATTAAGGGAATATATCTACAAATATGAAAAAAATAAAGCTTACTTGTGCTCATGCAATTGTAAAACATATAATTGCACAAAAAATTCTAGTGGATGGTAAAAAAGAACCATTATTTGCTGGTGCTTTTGGAATTTTCGGTCATGGAAATGTAGCTTGTTTAGGTCAAGCATTGGAGGAAAACAAAGAAAGCCTTCCAACATATAGAGGTCATCACGAACAAAACATGGCCTTAACAGGCATAGCATACGCTAGAGCAAAAAGAAGAAAACAGATTTTTGTAGCAACAAGTTCGGTTGGACCCGGTTCAACAAATATGGTTACAGCTGCTGCAGTTGCAATGAGCAACAGGTTACCAATTCTATTCTTACCAGGTGATACATATGCAAATAGAATTCCTGATCCTGTTCTTCAACAAGTCGAACACTTTAATAATCCAAGTATAACTCAGAATGATGCTTTTAAGCCTGTAACAAGATATTTTGACAGAATAACAAGGCCAGAACAAATTTTACAAACATTACCACAAGCAATTCAAGTAATGTTGGATCCGGCAGATTGCGGTCCAGCATGCATCTCTTTAAGTCAAGATATTCAAGGTGAAATTTTTGATTATCCAGAAGAGTTTTTTAAAGAAAGGATTCATAACATAAGAAGACCTCGTCCTGATGATTTTCAAATCAAAGAAGCAGCAGAAACAATAAAAAAATCTAAAAATCCAATCATAATTTCTGGTGGAGGAGTTTTTTACTCTGATGCAATGGAAGATTTATCAAATTTTGCAATAAAACATAATATACCTGTAACTCAAACTGTAATGGGATACTCTACAATGAAAAGAGACCACTCGCATTTTTTAGGCCCAATAGGTGGATTAGGAGGAAAGGCAGCAAATAATTTTGCTAAAAAAACTGATCTTGCTATTGCAGTAGGAACTAAACTAGGAGATTTTACAACAGGCTCTTGGGCAAATTTTGAAAATCCAAATTTTTCTTTAGTATCATTGAATGTTTCAAGATTTGATGCAAATAAACATATGGCACAATCTGTGATA
This sequence comes from uncultured Pelagibacteraceae bacterium, assembly GCA_902631595.1. Lineage (GTDB taxonomy): Bacteria > Pseudomonadota > Alphaproteobacteria > Pelagibacterales > Pelagibacteraceae > Pelagibacter. The sequence continues at coordinate 105,542 of CACOZH010000001.1, forward strand.
GGAGATGCTAAAGTAACTTTAAATGAATTATCCCAAGCATTAGGAAATTGGAAAGCACCAGAGGAATGGTATAAAAAATCAAGAGAGGAGTTAAAATCTTGGAACGAATATGTTGATAAAGAGAGTGGACCAACAAATCAGAAGTTGCCAAGTTACGCTCATGCCGTTGGAGCAGTTTATAGAAATTCAGACCCATCAGATATAGCTGTAACTGCTGCCGGGGGCTTGGTTGGTGAGGTGGTTCAAATTTGGAGACCGAGAGAACTAAATACCCATGAAACTGAATGGGGCTTCAGTTGCATGAGTTATGAAATTTCTGGAGCTCTTGGTATTAAAATGGCAAATCCAGATAAGGAAGTAATCGCGTTTGTGGGAGATGGATCTTATTTATTATATAACTCAGACATATATTCATCTGTAATTACAAACAACAAATTAATAATTATAGTATGTGATAATGGAGGTCATGCAGTAATAAATAGACTTCAACTTTTTAAAGGAGGAAAAGAGTTTAATTGTCTATTTGAGAGTTCAAACATTTCAAACCAAGTTAATGTAAATTTTGCAAAACATGCAGAAAGCATGGGTGCAAAATCAGAAGAAGTAAATACAATAAGTGAATTAGAAGATGCATTTAAAAGAGCAAAAAAATCTAAAACTACTTATGTAATTTCAATTAAAACACATTCATATCAATGGTTAGAAGGCTCAGCTTATTGGGAAAGTCCTACACTTGAAATACCCACAACTAAAGAAAATGAGGAAGCTTTAAAACTTCATAAAGAAGGTAAATCTAAACAAAGACAAGGTGTTTAAATAATTAATGAATAAAGTCTTCAAAGTAGGCCTTATCGGTTGTGGACATATTGCAGAAACATACTTTAGAGCTCATAAATATTTTAATAATTTTAAAATAATAAAATGTGCAGACATAAATAATCATGCATCAAATAAATGCGCAAAAACATATGGTATTAAGGCTTTATCAGTAAATGATTTATTAAAGGACAACGAGGTTGAAATTATTTTAAATTTAACAATTCCAAAAGCACATTACATAATAGCAAAAAAATCTCTTTTAAATAATAAGCATGTATATTCTGAAAAGCCTATGGCTATTAATACTAAAGATGGATTAGAATTATTCAAATTAGCTAAAAGAAAAAAACTTTATATAGGTAACGCGCCAGATACATTTTTAGGTGGAGGGAATCAAAAAGCAAAAGAGTTAGTTGAAAGAAAAATTATTGGTAAAATAAATTTAGGTAATGCTATTTTCGCATTTCCAGGCGTTCAATCTTATCATCCAAACCCAGAACCTTGGTTTTCAAAAAAAGAAGGAGGTCCAGTAATCGATATGGGACCGTACTATTTAACTGCACTGGTTAATTTACTTGGTCCAGCCAAGGAAGTTAGTGGTAGTCTTATGAGAGGTATAAAAAAAAGAATAATAGGTATTGGGCCAAGAAAAGGAAAAAAATTTAATGTAGAATGTCCAACTACATATTTATCAACGATAGTATTTAAAAGTAATACTATCATTAGACTAACATTATCTTTTGATGTGATTGCACATAATCGTAATCATATAGAATTATATGGAAATAAGGGAAGCCTGATAGTTCCTGATCCAAATATGTTCGGAGGATCTGCATTTACTTGCAAAAGTATTGGGGATAAATGGAAAGAGCACAAAACAAATAAAATGCCACTTGGCAAAATAAATATAAGAACGCAAAGCGCAAGAGCAAATGAATCCCCTACAAATGCAAATTATAGGGGAGTAGGATTAGCAGAAATGGCATACTGTATTGAAAATAAAAAATTAAATAGATGTAATGGAGAATTATCTTATCATGTATTGGATATTATACAGTCGATAATGAAAGCTGCAAAAACAAATAAAAAACAGAAAATTAAATCAACATGCAGTAAACCAAAATATTTTTCACAAAAGGAAATAAACAAAATATTAAGATAAATTATGCAAATTGGTATTGATGTAGGTGCAACAAAGATTGAATCGATTTTGCTACACGATAATGGAGAAGAAACCGGAAGATCTAGAATTGACTGTCCAACTGACTACAGTTCAGTAATAAAAAGTATAAAAGAAATTATTGAAAAAATTGAAAAAAATACTGGAAAGGAATTACCCGTCGGTGTTTGTCATCCAGGTATTCATTCTATTCATACAGGTTTAATAAAGAATTCTCCAAATTGTGACTGGATAAATAATAAACCGTTCCAAAAAGATTTAAGAGTAGCTACTGGAAGAGAAATTTTTTGTGAAAATGATGCCAATTGTTTTACTTTATCTGAGGCAATGGACGGCTCAGGAAAACATTATAAAATTGTATTTGGAATAATATTAGGATCTGGTGTTGGTGGAGGCTTAGTAATTGATAAAAAAATTGTTACAGGCTCTCATGGTATAACAGGGGAGTGGGGACATAATCAAATTCCTTTAATTGGAAAAGAGTCAAAAATTAAAAAAACTAATTTAAGAGAAGGAGAAATTGAAAGTGCAATATCAGGATTAAGTCTATCAAAAAAATTTAAGAAAGAATTTAAAAAAGATTATAAGGCTAGTAAGATTTTTGAATTATATAGAAAACATGATTTGGACGCTGAAAAAATAGTTGAGGAATTTAAAGATAATCT
>CACOZH010000002.1 GCA_902631595.1 uncultured Pelagibacteraceae bacterium
TAATTAATTTGAGTATTATCTGATTTTTTTCAATTAACAAAAATGGAAGTTATGTTTTTTATATAAATTTGTTGGAAAACCAATGATTTTCTTAGGTAAGTTAATATCTCTACAAACGCTTTTAGAAAAAATTGATAATATATGAATTTTTGCCAATATTTTACTAAAAATGATATATTTTTCCTAAATAATGTTATTATAATTAAATTTTGATTTTATATACAATTCAATAAATTCAATAATTACAATTATATATAAAGGTAAATTAAAGTAAAAGTTTAGTATTTAGTATATATTTTGTTACTGTTTTTTGATAAGATATTCTCGTCTAATAACATATAAACCAGACGTTATTATAACGATTAATCCAATAAATGACCATAAATCCAAAAAATCATTAAAAAAATAGTAACCCAAGATAATATTTGGAAAAATCTCTATATAACCAAAAGGAGCTAATTTAGAAGCATGAGCGTATTTTAATGAGTAAATAAGTAAAATATGCCCCATACAAGCAAATAAACCCATTAGAATAAGCCAAAACCACTCTATTAGTGTAGGATCAACCCACACTACAGGAACAAAAACAGAGCCAATAATGGTCCCTACTATACCAGTTAGCAACAAAGTTAACAAAGGGCTGTCAGTAGAGTGTAGTTTTCTTGTGATAATCAGATAAACTCCGTAGAAACAACCAGTCCCAACGGCAGCTAAACTAGCTAAATTAAATTCAATATATCCTGGTCTAATTACTATCAATACTCCTAAGAAGCCAATTATTACAGCTAACCACCTTCTAAATCCAACTTTTTCATCTAGCATAATGGGAGATAAAACCGTAGTTATTAAAGGAGCAACAAATGCTAAAGTTAAAGCTTTAGCCATAGAAATAATTGATATTGAGTAAAAAAAACAAATATTAGCAAAAAATAAAGTTAATCCTCTATACAACTGTAATTTTGGATTTTCTGACCATTTAATTTGATTTTTAAAAAATAAAAACATAAATGGAAAGACAAGAAAAACAGTAAAAAAATATCTTGCCCAAGTAATTTGGAAAAAAGGCAAACTTGAAGAAAGATACTTAGCAATAGCATCCATAAATGGAAGCATAATCCATGCAGATATATTCAAAATTATTGCCTTCATTAAGAAAAATATTTTAATGCAATAAATACTACTATGGGTACCGTAATAAAGGACATTAAAGTTGAAACAACAATTGTACTAGCCACTGAGTCTACTATTTTTTTTGGGGAATAAATTGATGCAACTAAATAATTTAGAACTGCGCTTGGCATTGAACATTGAATTAGGAGTACACCAGCAGCAAAACCATTTAAATTAAAAAAACTTATTAAAGAAATACCAATCAAAGGACCTATAATTGTTCTTGTAAATGAAGAAACAATTGCTTTATTTAAAGAAAAAACTTTTAATCTTGTTAAAGCAATTCCTAAAGACATCAATATTAGAAATATAGTAGCATACATTAGCCATTCGGTTGTATTTATTATAAATGTCGGTAGCTCTATTTTGTTAAATAAAATAAATGCTGAAAATATTATTGCATAAAAAGGAGGATTTTTTATGATAACATTAAAATTAAATTTTCTATCTGCTAAAAAAACCCCTAACGTAAAATGGAATAGAATTATTAACGATGATATAGCTGCAGATACACCCAAACCTTGAGATCCGTAAGCAAACAAGCAAATTGGTAACCCCATATTTCCAGTATTAGGTAAGATTAATGGAGGCAATTCTCTAATAATATCTTTAGTTTTTAAAAAATATAAAGTAATAACACCAAATATTGAAAAAATTATTATTGCGATTAAATAATACCAAAAATATTTTGCAAAAATATCAAAGGTGATTCCAGTTGAGGTTACAGCATAAATAATCATAGCTGGTGTCCCAATATTTGCAGCAAAATTTGTTATAAATGTTGTATCGATTTTTGGGTTTTTCTTACCCAAATAATAACCAATGCCAACAACAAAAAAAACAGGAAATAGAACCTCAAAAAGCTTAATGTAAATTTCCATTAAAAAAGTCTTATTAAAACAGGTTTTTTTATGACATTTTTATTTTTTTTGAGTGAATTAATTAAATTTAACGATCTGTATTCAAATGCTTTGTGAGTAATTATTACTATTGATGCAGATTTTTTCTTATGGTCCGGTGTTTGCAATACTCTTTCGATAGAAATTTTATTGTTTGCTAATAGTTTTGTAATCTGTGATAACACACCTGGTTTATCTATAACTTCCAATCGAATATATAAAGAATTTGATGATTTTTTCTCATTATAACATAATGGATTTAATCTTTTAAAATCAGGTAATCCAAATGGGTATTTTATATTTCCTCTTAAAATTGACAATAAGTCAGACATCAAAGCAGATGAAGTTGCACCAGGACCAGCTCCCTCACCTTGAAGAACGCTCTCCCCTACTGGCTGCCCCTCTACTATAACTGCATTCATGACTCCATTAACATTTCCTATATAAGTATCTTTTTTAACCAGAGCTGGATGAACTCTTTCAAATAATTTTCCACCTATTATTTCAGTAATACCTAATAATTTAATTCGAAAGTTTAATTGAGAAGTTATTTCAATATCTTTATATTCTATGTTTTCTATTCCTTCCATTATACAGTTTTTTTTAGATATTTTTTTATTAAAAGCTAAAGATGATAATATTCTTATTTTCGCAAAAGCATCATAGCCATTCAAATCTAACTTAGGATTGCCTGGCTCAGCGTAACCTAAAGATTGAGCTTTTTTTAAAACTTCTGGAAAACTTTTTTTCGTTTTTTCCATTTCAGATAAAATGTAATTACAAGTACCATTTAATATACCATAAACTTTTGTTAATTTATTTGTAGCAAGACCTTCTTTTATAGTTCTTAAAATAGGAATACCGCCTGCCACTGACGCTTCAAATTCTAAATTTACTTTATTTTTTTCAGCTAAATTAGATAAATAATCACCATGTTTAGAAATTAAAGCTTTATTAGGTGTAATAACATGTATTTTATTTTTTAAAGCAATTTCAACTAATTGTTTTGAAATTCCGTCACTTTGACCTATTGCTTCAAATAGTATGTCTATTTTTTTTTTCTTAAATATATTTAATGGTTCCTTATAAAAAATTTTTTTATTTATTTTAAATTTTCTTTTTTTATTTTTATTTTTAGCTGAAATTGCAACAATTTGGATTTTTTTACCTGTTTTAAGTTCTATATCATTTTTCTTTGTATTTAGTTCGTTAAGTAAATAATTACCTATTTGGCCCAATCCTATTACAGCGATGTTAATTTTTTTCTTAATCATTTGTTAGTTAATTTAGGAAAACTTGCCTTTTTACCATAATTTATAGCAGCTTGTTTAAACTTCTCATATGTCATCTCTTTATTATATATATCAATTTTTAAGCCTATATCATTATTATTTGATACATATGAAGTGCAACTTTGAAGTACTATGATAAATAATATGATTAATATATATTTCACTTTAACCCCATTTCTTTTTTAAAATTAAACTTTAGATTCATATTTTGTATTGCTTGACCGCCCCCACCTTTAATTAAATTATCTATTGCAGATAGTATAATTATCTTATTTTTTTGTTTCGACTCACAGACTGAAATTAAGCATTTGTTTGTATTAATCACATCATTAGTACTTATTGGTTTATTTTTATTTAATATTTTTACAAAAAATTCTTTTTTATAAAATTTTTTTAGCAAAGATATTATTGAGCTTACATTGTTTTTTTTCGATAATGTGCAGTATATTGTCGTCAATATGCCCCTGAACATTGGTGATAAATGTGGTGTAAAAGTAAAATCAACCTTTTTCCCAGATAACAAGTTTAATTCTTGTTGTATTTCAGAATTATGTCTGTGATATTTAATGCCATAGGCACTTAAAGATTCATATAAATTATTATTTCTGAACTTCTTATGTACACCCCTGCCGGCACCTGAATAACCTGATTTTGAATCTATTATTATATCTTTGTGTGATATGATATTTTTTTTAATCAGTGGTATCAATGGTAACAAAGCTGACGTAGGGTAACAACCAGGACACCCAATAATTTTATAGTTTTTAATCAAACTTTTTTTTATTTCTGGTAATGCATAAATACTTTTATTAATATTTTTTTTGGATGAATGTTTTTTTTTATAATATTGTAAATAGGTTTTTGCATTTTTTAATCTAAAATCTGCAGATAGATCAATTAAGGTATTGTGTTTTTTCAGTTTGTTGGCAATTTTTTGCGCTTCTCCATTTGGCAATGCAGTAAAAATTACATCAATATCATCAAGTAATTTCTCATTAAATTTTATAATCTTAGGCAATTTATTTTTTTTAAATAAATTATCGTATAAAGATATATCTTTACCTATAGATGAATTTCCACACAAATATTTAATATTAACATTCTTGTGATTTAATAGAAGTTTGATTAATTCAGTACCAATGTAACCAGTTGATCCAGCGACTAAAATATTAAGCTTTTGCATTATTTATTATAATTGTAGATATAAAAAAAAATTATCTTTTGGAAAATTGAAAACTACGTCTCGCTTTTCTATGACCGTATTTTTTTCTTTCAACTGCCCTTGAATCTCTGGTGGTTAATTTTTCTTTTTTTAGGGTAGGTTTTAAATTTTCGTCAAATAACAATAATGCTTTGGATATACCATGAACTAATGCACCAACTTGACCAGTTAATCCACCTCCAGTAACACTACCTCTTACATCATAGTCAGCGATTTGATTTATTATTTCAAAAGGTCTTAAGAGTTTCATTTTATGGATTTCTCTTGTGAAATAATCTTCATATTTTTTTCCATTTATAAAAATTTGACCTGACCCCTTTTTAAGCCAAACCTTTGCGATTGAGGTTTTTCTTCTTCCTGTCGCGTATTTGCTTTCTTTGAAATCTAGTTTTTGAGCCTCAGTCATATTAATTTCTTACAATATTTTTGCTATTTAGTTTTGATAACTCTATAATTGTAGGATTTTGTACAGAATGAGGATGGTCAGAACCTTTGTAAATTTTTAATTTAGTCAATTGTTTTTTTGCTAATGGTCCTCCTGGCAACATCCTTTTAACTGCTAATTTTAGTACTTCTCCAGGTTTTTTTTGATAAAGATTTTCTGGAGTAGTTTCTTTTATACCACCTGGATATCCTGTGTGCCTATAATACTTCTTATCTTGAAATTTTCTTCCCGTGAATTTTATTTTTTCAATATTTTTAACTATTACAAAATCACCATTATCCATGTGAGGTGTAAAAGTTGCTTTATTTTTACCTCTTAAAATTTTAGCTATTATGGATGCCAACCTACCAACTACAGCGTTGGAGGCATCAATTTCATACCATTCGTTATTTATCTCGTTTTTCTTAACAAATTTAGTCATGTTTGGCGGGATTAATACTGATAAATGGCATATTGTCAATTTATATTAATATTGATAGTTAATAATTAACATTTAAAAATAAGGGTAATTTATGACAGATAAAAAAAATAAAGGAACAGATCCAAAAACTTACAAATTTGATACGCTAAGTCTTCATGCAGGTTATCAACCTCATAAAAATGCTGGCTCAAGACAGGTGCCAATTTACCAAACAACCTCATATTTATTTGATGATGTTGATCATGCTGCTGCTTTATTCAACTTAGAGAGAGGTGGTCATATTTATAGTAGAATTTCAAATCCAACAGTTGCAGTTTTAGAGGAAAGAGTTGCTGCACTTGAGGGAGGAACAGCGGCACTAGCGACTTCTTCAGGTATGAGTGCTATATTTTTAACAGTCATGACTTTATGTGAGGCTGGAGATCACCTTGTGGTTTCTTCTCAACTATATGGTGGTACGGTGAATTTATTTAGACTTACATTACCTAAATTCGGTATCAAATGCACTTTTGTAAAGCCCAGAGATACCGACGGTTTTAAAAAAGCTATTCAAAAAAATACCAAAGGCATCTTTGGTGAGCTTGTTGGAAATCCTGGAAATGAACTAATGAACATGCCTGAGATTGCAAAGATAGCTCATGATGCAGGCATACCACTGATGATTGATGCAACATATCAAACACCTTATCTCTGTAAGCCTATTGAGCATGGTGCAGATATAGTGGTGCACTCATTAACTAAATGGATGGCTGGTCACGGCTCTTCAATGGCTGGAATATTAGTTGAAGGTGGAAATTTTGACTGGATGCAAAATGATAAATTCCCTACTATGACAAAACCATATGAGGGATATCACGGCTTATCTTTCGCAGAAGAGTTTGGTCCCACTGCTTTTACAATGAAAGCTAGAGCGGAAGGAATGAGAGATTTTGGACCGTGTTTAAGTCCGCAAAATGCATGGAATGTATTACAGGGCATAGAAACCTTATCTGTCAGAATGCAAAAACATTGTTCTAATGCAGAAAAAATGGTTGAATATCTTTCTTCTCACGAAAGCGTAGCATGGGTATCTCATCCAAGTGTTTCAGATCATCCTGATCATGAATTAGCAAAAAAACTTTTACCTAACGGTAAAGGTTCTATGATTGCTTTCGGTATCAAAGGTGGAAAAGAGGCAGGTGAAGCTTTCATAAATAATGTAAAACTTGCATCTCACTTAGCTAATGTTGGTGATACAAGAACCTTAGTGATACATCCCGCATCTGCTACACATTCTCAAATGGATGAAGCAACATTGAAATTTGCTGGACTATCACAAGATATGATAAGACTATCCGTCGGTATTGAAGACATTGATGATATTAAAAATGATTTTGAAGCAGGGTTTAGAGCGGCACGTAAACCAAGACTTGTTTCAAATCAATGAAATTTCAAGTAAATGGCGTAGAAGTTTTTGCTTCTACAGGTGGTCGACCTTTTGATAAAAAAAAACCACTAATCATATTTGTTCATGGTAGTGGATTAACTCATATGACATGGGTTCTTCAAACAAGATACTTTGCTTTTCATGGATACAGCGTTTTAGCTTTAGATATGCCAGGTCACGGTTTATCTAGTGGCGAAAGTTTAAAATCAATAGAAGAAATGGCAGATTGGGTAAATGATGTTATAGACTCTGTTGGTTACACAGAGGCATCATTGGTTGGTCACTCACAAGGATGTCTAGTTACAATGGAGTGTGCTTTCAGATATCCTAATAAAATCAAAACATTAAGTTTGATGGGAGGAGCTGGCGCAATACCTATGAATCAAGAACTTTTGTCATTAGCTGAGAACAATGATCCAAAAGCAGTTGATTTAATGATGGATTGGGCTCATGGCCCAGCTGGACATTTTGGTGGCCACCCTGTTCCAGGATTATATCATATAAATACAGGAGGTATGTTAGCAAAATCAAGAACAATAAAAAATACTTTAGGAGTAGATTTTAGAGCTTGTGATAACTACAAAAATGGTTTTGAAGCAGCTAAACAAATAAAAATTCCAACCTTATCAATACTTGCAACTGGTGATAAAATGTGTCCAGTTAAAGAAGGTAAGAAATTAGCTGATCTAATAGAAGGAAGCAAAGTAGAGATAATTGATAATTGTGGACATATGATGCTATTGGAGGAAGCAGATAGGGTTTTGAAAGTGTTAAAGAAATTTATACTATCTAATTACCCAACTAAAAAGAATTAATTTTTTTATTTAAATATAAAAAATAAATAGAGGCACTTACTAGAAATATTGAGCTTATTTGGTGCATTGATGCCAATAATATATGCACCCCATTTAGCAAAGTTAAAATTCCTAAGATAACTTGTAATAATAAAAAGAAACCCAAAAGATTAATTGCAAAGAAAGAATTTTCGATCTTAAATTTGTAGACTCTAAACAACATTAAAAAATAAAAAGCTAATATAAGATAAGCCAAATTTCTATGTACAAACTGTACTAAAGATGCGTTGCTAAATACAGTTATATTAAATAAGTTGATAAATTCATTATCATTTGGAAAATATGTATTTCCCATAAGTGGCCAAGAATTATAAATTAAACCTGCATCCATACCTGAAACAAATGCACCAATTATTATTTGTAGAAAAATTAAAACTAAAAAAGTTAAGGGGAAAAAAATATTTAGCTTTAGCTTTCCATTATCTTTAATATTAATTTTAAGATAATTCCATAAAATTAAAGACAAAATAAAAAAAGCAACTATTAAATGGAGAGATAGTCTAAAATGACTTACATCAACCCGGTTTATTAAACCACTAGATACCATATACCAGCCAATAAAACCCTGAAAGCAGATCAAGAAAAATATTAAATAAAAGTTTAATAATTTTTTTAAACTTAATTTTATTGTAAAGTAGATTAGAGGAATTAAAAAGGCTATACCAATAAGCCTACCGAGGAACCTATGTGCCCATTCCCACCAAAAAATAAATTTAAATTCATCCAAGGTCATTGAAAAGTTTTGAAGTTGATATTCAGGAATAAGTTTATATTGCTCAAAATAATAAATCCATTGTTTCTCATTTAATGGCGGAAATGTTCCATAAAACAATTCCCATTTTGTAATTGATAAGCCAGAATCAGTTAATCTTGTTAAACCACCCACAGTTATCATAAGGACGATTAAAAAGAACATAAAGATAAGCCAAATAGATATTCGGTTTTTAATAATATTATTTTCTATATACATAAATGGATAAATATAATAATTATTAACAAATCCAATTTAATAAATGTCGCCTGATAAATTTAAAAAATTAACAAAACTGAGAAAAAACCTAGATAATCTTGATAATTCTTTATTAAAAATTATAAAAAAAAGAACCAATCTTGTAAATCAGGTCTTAGCTTTAAAAGAATTCAAATACCAAATTATAGATAATAAGCGTATTAACAAAATACTTATTCAAATAAAAAAAAAATCTATAAATAATAAAATAGATCCGAAAATAACCAGAAGAATATGGATTAATATGATTAGAGCTTATATTGATTATGAAAGAAGAAATTTTAAAAAAAAATAATTACTTGCTATGAGGTGGAAGTTTTTTTTCTACAAATTTTTCGTGTTTTCTTGTACTAGGATTATATTTCCTTGCAGATAATTTAACTTTAGCTTTCTCGCCGCCCGCAGGTTTTTTTAAATAATAATAAAAAGGACTATCTGGTTTTGACTCAGGGACCATTCTTATTTTTACAAACGTCTTTTTTGCCATATTATTTTTTAAATTCTTTAATAATTGTTTTAATATTTATTAATTTATTTTTGAAATATTTTGCTTTTATAGAGTTAAATACTGAATCGTCAAGTTGAGATTTATTTCTATTTAAGTGCTTTTTAACACCTTCTATTGTCATACCTTCAGATTTTAAAAGAAATTTTATTAATTTTAATAATTCAATAGATTGATGGTCATAATGTCTTCTATTATTATTAAAAACTTTAGGTTTTAATTTAGTAAATTGTGTTTCCCAAAATCTTAAAGTGTGGGCATTAATTTTTACTTCATTTGGTTCAGTTTTGTTAAGAATATCTACAACTTCTCCAATTGTTTTATAAGCACCAAAAAGTTTAGTTTTCATTGTTTACTCTATTTTTCAAAAACTTTGAAGGTCTAAACAAAATAACATTTCTTTCCGAAATTACTGTCTCTTTTTTTGTTTTAGGATTTCTGCCAATTCTAGACTTTTTATGCCTAAGAATAAAAGTCCCAAAGTTTGAGATTTTAACTTTTCTTTTGTCTTTTAGACTTTCTAAAACGACATCAAATATATCTTCAAGTATAGTTTCTATTAATTTCTTTGAATATCCAAGTTGCATATATATTGCATTTATTATTTCTTTTTTTGTTAAATTTTTTCTCATTAAATATTAATATTTTTTTTAATTTTATCAATTAATTGACCTTTAACTGTTCTTACACAAACATCTATTGAATTCGCAAATCCGATATAATCTGTTGACCCGTGACTTTTAATTACTGGCGACTCTAACCCCAAAAGTATTGCTCCATTATACAATCTTGGATCAAGCCTTTGCTTGAAACTTTTTAAATTTGAAATATTTAATAAACTTGAAATTTTAGCAATAATACCTGACGATAACGCTTTTCGTAGTTCCGTTGAAATGAAATTTGCAGTACCTTCTGCTGTTTTAAGAGCAACATTACCTGTAAACCCATCGGTAACTATAACATTAACATTGCCGTCCATAATATGATTACCCTCTATGTAACCACAAAATTCATATAAATTATTTTTTTTGTTCTCCATTGACTGATATGCTTTTTTGATTGTTTCGTGTCCTTTAATTTCCTCTGATCCAATATTTAAAAGAGCAACTCTTGAATTATCAAATGGAAATAGTGCTTTATGTAAAGCTGCTCCCATCAAAGCAAAATCTTCAAAATTTTTTTCATCACATTCAACATTTGCGCCTAAATCCAATACTATATTCATATCAATTTTATTTGGCCATAGCGCAGCTAAAGCTGGCTTACTTATATTCTCAATCATTCTCATATTTAATTTCGATATCACAAATAGAGCGCCGGTATTACCTGCGGATATTATAACATTTGAATTCTTTTCTTTAACGTCGTTGATTGCTTTCCACATACTAGTGGTTTTTTTTTTAGCAGCTACTAGGGGTGTGTCGTTATTTCCAACAACATCATCACAATTAATAATTTCAAAATAATTTTTTTTAATAGAATATTTAGAAATTTCATTTTCAACATTATCTTTTTTACCGAATATCCTAAAAAAAACATTTTGGTTATTCTTCAAATATTCCGAAATTCCAGAAATAATCTTATTAGGTGAGTTATCACCACCCATTGCATCAACTGCAATAATTACTGATTTTGTCATAATTAATTATTATTCTTTAGGATCTAAAACTTGTCTACCTTTATAAAATCCTGTTTTTAGGTCTAAATGATGCGATAATCTATACTCTCCGGATTTTTTATCTTCAATTATATTTTTTGCTAGATTCTTTATATGCGATCTTCTCTTTCCAGCTCTTGAAGGTGATGTTTTTCTTTTAGGAACAGCCATAATTAAATTGTGGTTTCTTCTATATCTTTTGTAAAATAATTTAAAGTATTATTTTTAAAAAAAATTACTAATTTGTCAAAGTAATCAGTATAAAATGACAGCTTTTTTGGTTTATTTATAAATGTTTCTAGTATTTCTCCTTTTTTTGCAAATTCTAAGTTATCCCAATTGTCAATTTTAGATAGTATGTCATAAAAAAAATTAACATATTTTTTCATGTTTTTATTAATTGAAACATCACCATAACCAATTTCTCTAATTGAAAGTTCAATTTGTCTAAATACAAAATCATGGATTTTTTGCATTAAATCTTTATTATTTGGGTTTTTGTAAATTTTCAAAAAAAAAGATAGATGCAATAACAAAAAAATTATTCTATCAGAAAAAGTCTCATCACTTATAATATTTAAATATAAAGATTTATTTCTAGTTAATTTAATTAAATTATTGTAAATATTTAAATATTTATGATCCATAGAATTTTAATATTATTGTATTTTTTTTTGATTATAACAGGTTGCTCTAATAAGCAAGTAGTTAAAAATCACGGGATCACATCATTAGAGATAAAAGCAGATAAAATCATTGAGCTCAAATCTAATAAAAATGACGTTCTTGAAATCATAGGCAAACCATCAACAGTAAGTTTATTCGATAGCAATGATTGGTTTTTTATTGAAAGAGAACTAATAAATCAGTCAGTATTTAAACTTGGAAAATCAAAAATTAAAAAAAATAATGTACTTGAAATTTCATTCAATCAATACGGCATAGTTAAATCAAAAAAACTTTATGATTTAGCCAGCATGAATAAAATTAAGGCAGAGAAAAAAATTACTGAAAAAGATTACGACAAAAGATCAGGTTTGGGTAAACTTTTGAAAAGTTTAGAACAAAAAATAAATTCACCTAAAACAAACAGGGCTAAATAATATATTAATTTAGCCTGCAATTACTGCTAATAACAATAAAGCCACGATGTTTGTTATTTTAATCATTGGATTTACTGCTGGGCCAGCTGTATCTTTATATGGATCACCTACCGTATCACCAGTAACGGCAGCTTTGTGTGCATCAGATCCTTTGCCACCATAATTACCATCCTCAATATATTTTTTTGCATTGTCCCAAGCGCCACCTCCCGCGGTCATAGATATGGCAACGAATAAACCTGTAATTATAACTCCTAAGAGCATTGCTCCAACTGATGCAAGTGCTGCAACTTGGCCCCCAATAGAAAATATAATAAAATATAACACTATTGGTGATAAAACAGGCAACAATGATGGAATGATCATTTCTTTAATTGCAGCGATTGTTAATAAATCTACCAGTTTTGCATAATCGGGTTTTTGCTTTTTCTTCATAATGCCTGGAAATTTTTTGAACTGTCTTCTAACTTCAACAACCACAGCACCGCCTGCTCTTCCAACTGCTTGCATACCCATTGAGCCAAAAAGATAAGGCAACATACCTCCAACCAACAAACCCACTACTACAAACGGATTAGATAAATCAAAGGTAACTACAATACCTTCAAGGTTTGATCCTGCAATCTTAGAAAAATGTTTAATATCCTCAGTATATGCAGCAAATAAAACTAAAGCACCTAAACCAGCAGATCCAATAGCATAGCCTTTTGTTACAGCTTTAGTAGTATTGCCAACCGCATCTAGTGCATCTGTTGTTTTTCTTACATTGTTAGGTAATTTTGACATTTCTGCTATACCACCTGCGTTGTCAGTAACTGGTCCATATGCGTCTAACGCGACAACCATACCTGCTAGCGCTAACATTGATGTTACTGCAATTGCAATTCCGAATAATCCAGCGATATAGTTAGTAATTAATATTCCAGCCACTATAATTAATGCAGGAACGGCTGTAGCCTCCAAAGATACCGCTAAACCTTGGATTACATTTGTGCCATGTCCTGTAGTAGATGATAAGGCAACACTTTTCACAGGTCTATAAGCTGTACCCGTATAGTACTCTGTTACCCAAATAATTAACCCAGTTATAATAAGTCCAATAACACCACAATAATAAAGGCTCAACCCAGTAAATTCTTTCTCACCTATATTATAAGTATTTTCTAAACCCAAAACATAATCAGTTAAAGGATACAATATTATTAAAGATGTTATGGCTGTTACTACAAATCCTTTGTACAATGCAGCCATTATATTTTTTGATTTACCAAGTTTTACAAAATAGGTTCCTAAAATAGAAGTTAAAATACATGCTCCACCAATAGTTAATGGATAAATCATCATATTTAAATCACCTTGAAAAAATATTGACGATAAAACCATGGTAGCTACAATTGTAACAGCATAAGTTTCAAATAAATCTGCAGCCATACCAGCACAATCACCCACGTTATCACCTACGTTATCAGCAATAACCGCGGGATTTCTTGGATCATCTTCTGGTATACCGGCTTCTACCTTACCAACAAGATCGGCACCTACATCAGCACCTTTAGTAAATATACCACCGCCTAACCTGGCAAAAATTGAAATTAAAGAAGCACCAAAGCCAAGGGCAACAAGTGCATTTACAATTTCTCTTTCATCAACATTGTAAGATAAAAGAAGATAATAATACACAGCGATTGACAATAAAGCTAAACCCGCAACTAACATTCCAGTGACTGCTCCAGATTTAAATGCAACCGACAATCCCTCGTTCAATCCTTTTCTAGAGGCTTCAGCAGTTCTTACATTTGCTTGAACCGATACAAGCATTCCAACATAACCAGCGATGCCCGATAATGTAGCACCTATTAAATATCCTAGACCAACTAATAAACTAAATGCATAACTAATTATTACTAGAACAACTACACCAACAATTGCGATTGTTTTATATTGTCTATTTAAATAAGCTTTAGCACCTACTTGTATCGCAGAGGCTATTTCTTGCATTTTAGCATTGCCAGCATTTGAATTTAAAATATTTTTTCCAGTTATAAAACCATATACAATTGATAATAAACCTGCCAAAATTGTGTAACCTAGTATTGTGTCTGCATTCATAAAATTTATTGATCCTATCTTGCGTGTAAATTGTTAATTATTAAAAACCGCACATTACAAAATAAAATTCAAAAGGCAATAAATAATCTTATCTAAAATTGTGAATATATCCTTGATAATTGACAATTTTATTTAATTTATTGTTATATTTTAAACAATCACCTTTACCATTCTTAATATTTCCAATAATGGTAATTTTTTGATTCCATTTTCTGGCATGTTTAAAAATTCTTTTTCTAAATTTCCGTTTAGCAGTAAATAGAATTTGATAATCATCTCCGTTATATAAATAGTTTTGGGGCAAAATTATTTTTTTTTTAACAAGCTTATTAAAATTATTTGAGGTGGGTAATAAATTATATATCACAATAAATCCTTTGTTCTTATTTCCAATAAGTTTTTTTAAATCGACTAATAAACCGTCGGATATATCCATTGAAGAACTCGCAAATTTCAATAATTGTCGATGAAATCCAAATGCTAAATTTGGTTTATAAAACTTATCTATAAAATATTTTTTTAATTTTTTTGAAATTTTAATTTTATTTTTTAATATGGAAAGACCAACAGATGAGTCTCCAATATTACCTGTAATATAAATATCATCATTAATAGAACAATTATCTCTTTTTATTATTTTTTTTGCGTAACCAATAGTACAAATAGTAAATGATGATTTTTTTGAAATGGTTGTATCACCACCAACTAAAGAAAAATTAAACTTTTTTTCTTCCTGTTGAATTGATTTAATGATTTTTTCAATATTTTTTTTTATAAAATGTTTTTTTGACCCAGAAAACGCGATTAAAACATATTGTGGATTGATACCTTTAGATATTAAATCAGAAATTGACGATCTAATAGCTTTTTTAATAACTAAATCTGGGTAATTAAAATCCAAGTAGTGTATGTTTTCATTATAAGTATCAATTGAAGCAACAGTAGTATTCTTTTTGTCAAAAAAAACATCATCATTTAGATTTAGGGAAGACGGATTTTTTACAATTGTTTTTAATTTATTAATTATCTCAATTTCATTCATTATTTTTAGAATTTTTCGATAATGTATCCAATATAGCGTTCAAATATTTAGTTTGTGAATTATTTAAAAAAAAATTAGAAACATTTAAATACTCTTTAATTATTATTTTTTTTGACAAATTAGGTTTATATAAAAACTCAAAAGTTGCACAAAGAATAATTATTCTAAAAATATCATCTAGGTTTTTTAGATTAAAATTGCTTTCTATTCTTTTAATTTCATCGTTAATTATTTCTTGACGTTCAATTGATCCATTAACTACATCTTTAATAAACTTTTTAAATCTATGTTTTTCAAAATTAATTTTTTGATCTTTGTTTATTAATTGACCATAAACCTTTTGAATTATCAAAACTCTTGGATTTTTTGCAGGACTAAATTTATATTTCATCTGTTTTGTAGAATTGAAATAATCCCTGTGGCAACTTCTTTGCCTTTATTTTTTTTAGATATTTGTGCTCTATATTTTGCTTGTTTTAAATTCTTGCATGTTAATATTCCAAAACCTATGGGTTTTTTTGATTGTATTGATAGATTCATTAAACCTAAAGATACTGCATTGCTTATAAAATAATAATGATCGGTTTGTCCTTTAATAATACAACCTAAGGCAATAAATGCATCATACATTTTTATATTTTTTGATATAACATTTGGGATTTCAAAAGCTCCTGAAACTGTTTTAACATCTACATTATTATAATTATTTTTTTTTAATTCATTCAAAGCTCCTTTAAGTAGATTTTTTGAAATAATTTTATAATAATTAGAATTTACTATGCATATTTTCATATAATCTCTTGTTTAGTAATTGATAAATTGTAACCTTCTAACCCTATAACCTTCTTTTTGGATTTTGTAACTAAAATCATTTTATCTATTTTCAAATTTTTTAGAATTTGTGCTCCTAATCCGTAATTTCTGATAAGTTTATCTTTTCCTTTCTTATAATATTTTTTATTTTGATAGTCTTTTAGGGTTGCAGAGACAGATTTTAGATTTGGATCTTTAATAAAAACAAGTACACAATTTTTGAATTTTTTAAAATAGGATACTGTCTGATTAAAAGAATTAGGAATTTTATCTCCTAAAAGATAATTTTGGACTATATTTGAAGATATTACTCTTACACGTGGAATAACTTTTTTTCCGACTATTCCTTTTATAAGTGCAAAATGTTCAGATCCATCGATTATATTTTCAAAGATTTTTATTTTAAAATTTTGATTACCTAATTTTATTACCGAGTTTTTCTTTAATTTTATTAGTTTCTCTTTTTTTAATCTGTATGCTATTAGATCCTCTATTTTTCCAATTGATAAATTGTGTTTTTTTGCAAAATCAAAAAGATCTAATCCTTTAGCCATAGATCCGTCTTCATTCATAATCTCACATATTACAGCAGAAGGTTTCTTTTTTGCTAATCTTGATATATCCACAGAAGCCTCTGTATGGCCAGCCCTAATTAAAACACCTCCATCACGAGAAACAATTGGGAAAACATGACCAGGTGATACAATATCTTTTTTTGACACGTTAGTTCTTGTTGCCACTTTTATTGTAGTTGCCCTATCCTTTGCGGATATCCCTGTAGAGATACCTTTTTTTGCTTCGATAGACACCGTGAAAGCAGTTTGATTTCTAGACTCATTTTTTGGCGACATATAATTTAAATCCAATTTTTTTGCCTGAGTCCCTTCTATTGCCAAACAAATTAATCCTCTACCATATTTAGCCATAAAATTTATTTTTTCTGGACTGACATCTTTAGCTGGAAAGATTAGATCGCCTTCATTTTCTCTATTTTCATCATCTACTAAAATATACATTTTACCTTTTTTTGCATCTGATATGATTTTTTCTATAGTGTTAAATTTTAAGTTTTTCATGAAATATAATTTTTTATATATTTTGAAAGAATATCAAACTCAACATTAACATAATGATTTTTTTTGATTTTTGATAAATTGGTTAATTTAAGCGTATGTGGAATTAACCAAATCTCAAAGCCATTTTTTGTAATTTTTGAGATAGTTAATGATATACCATTGATTAAAATTGACGCTTTTTCAATAATAATTTTTTTATATTTTTTGTTAACAACAAATTCTAATATTTTAGAGGAACCTTTTGTTGATATCTTCACAACTTTAGCTGTAGTATCTATATGTCCTTGGCAAATATGGCCTGAAATATCTTGACCATATTTTAAAGGCAATTCCAAATTAATTTCATCACCAATTTTTAAGAATTTAAATTTAGACCTATTTATTGTCTCATCTAAAAGGTAAAATTCTAATATTTTCTTTTTATATGAAACTAGCGTTAAACATACTCCATCACATGCTATTGACATTCCAACACATTTTTTTTTACGGAGAGCTATCTTTGAGAAAACGAATATAGATTTACCTTTTTTAGTATTTAAAATTTTTTTTACTCTACCTTGGTTATAAATTATGCCATTAAACATTTTTTAGTAATAGTGTATTAATTTATCTTTATCTAGAAAAGTTTGATTAATATTTGCTTTTTTAAAATTTCTAGATAACGCGTATTTTATATTTTTTACTTTCAAATTTCCATTTTTTCCTATTTTTTTTGGGGATATGAATAAATAAAACTCATTAAAAAAACTTTTATTTAATAAAGAATTCGTTAGTATTTTACCTCCCTCAACTAAAACATTTGTATTTCCAAATCTATATAATTTTTTTAAAATAAAGTTAAAATCTAAACAATCACCAATTAATGGAGACTTTATTGGTATTATTTTTTTCGATTTAAGAAAATTAATCTTTTCTTTAGTAAATCTATTGTAAAATAAATAGGTTTTGTTATTTTTGGCATTATTTAATAAAAAAGAGTTTTTCTTAATATTTATATTTTTATCTAATATTGCAACTTCTGGAGAAAAGTTATTTAGTCCATCAATCCTACAATTTAACTTTGGGTTATCACTATTAATAGTTTTATATGTGGTAATAATACAATTAATTTTACTCCTTAATACATGAGCTACATTTAATGAATGATTATTTGTGATATAGAAATTTTTTTTATCTTTTAAAAAAAAATCTTTAGATATTGCTAATTTCCCATAAACATATGGTTTGTTAATTTTTTTTGAGTAAAAATAATCTTTGTAAATTTTATTTGCAAAATGTTTTAGAAAATTTTTTTTAACAATTATTTTATTTGATTTAAGTATTTTATATGATTTTCCAGAAGTGCGGCTATCAAGGTCATTTATTGAATAAACTACTCTCTTAATTTTTGACGCTATTATATTGTCAACACAAGGTGGAGATTTTCCAAAGTGACTGCATGGTTCTAATGAAACATATATTGTCGAATCTTTTTTTTCATTTTTATGTAATTTTCTCAATGCATTTGCCTCTGCATGAGGTCTTCCAGAAGCACTAGTTGAGCCAAATGAAATTACTTTATCGTCTTTAACGATAACAGCTCCAACTGAGGGATTGGGGCCAGTAAACCCAACAGAGTTTTTTGCTAAATTATTAGCAAGTTTAATAAAATATTTATCTTTTTTTATAGACATCTATTCTGTCTACGAAGTTTACAAAATCTTTTTCTTCTCTGAAATTTCTATAAACAGAGGCGAAACGAACATAAGCAACAGGATCTAAATTTTTAAGAGCATCCATAACCATTGTACCAATTGTATTAGAGGATATTTCATTTTGCCCTAACTCCTCCAAAGATCTTGATATTTTTGTAATTAATTTCTCAATCGTGTCAGTATCAATAGGTCTTTTTTTTAGAGCAATATAAATTGACTTTGACAATTTATCTCTATCGAAAGGAGATTTTCTTCCATTTTTTTTTACAACAATAATTTCTCTATACTGAACTCTCTCAAAAGTGGTAAATCTTTCTCCACAATTGCATAATCGTCTTCGTCTGATTGATGTTCCATCTTCTGCAGGACGTGAGTCAACGACAGACGTTTCACCCTTTTTACAAATAGGACAGATCATTTATTTCCTTAAATTTTTATAAATCGGAAATTTTGAACATAATTCTATCACTTCATTTTGTACTTCTTTTTCAACTTTAGAATTATCATTTGGATTTTCTGACAAACCTTTTATAGTTTTTGTAATTAAATTACCAACTTTTCTAAATTCATCTAAACCAAAGCCTCTTGTAGTTGCGGCTTGGGTGCCTAATCTTATTCCAGAGGTTACCATGGGGCTTTCAGTGTCAAATGGAATTCCATTTTTATTGCATGTTATATTTGCTCTATCAAGACTCTCAGCTGCGAGATTTCCTTTAACTTTAAATGGTCTCAGGTCTACTAACATTAGGTGAGTATCAGTTCCTCCTGAATATATTTTAAAACCATTATTTATTAGTGTTTCACTTAAAATTTTTGCATTTGATAAAACAGTATTAATATATGTTTGAAACTCAGGTCTTAATGCTTCAAGGAAACCTACCGCTTTAGCTGCAATAATATGCATTAATGGTCCACCTTGATATCCCGGAAAGACTGCTGTATTAATTTTTTTTGCAAGATCTTCATGGTTTGTTAAAATAATTCCACCCCTTGCACTTCTAAAAACTTTATGTGTTGTTGAGGTAACAACATGAGCGTGATCTACTGGATTTGGGTAACCTTTTCCTGCAACCAAGCCTGAGAAATGTGCCATATCAACCATTAGGTACGCGCCTACTTTATCAGCAATATCTCTAAATCTTTTAAAATCAATTACTCTTGAATAAGCGCTTCCACCAGCAATAATAAGTTTTGGTTTATGTTCTAATGCAAGTTTTTCTACGTTATCATAATCAATTAGTTCAGATTTTTTATCTACATCATACCCGATTGCGTTAAACCATTTTCCTGACATTGCTATTTTTAAACCATGTGTGATATGACCACCTGAATTTAAACTCATGCCCATAAAAGTATCACCAGGGTTCAAAATTGCTAAAAATACCGCACCATTTGCTTGCGCTCCTGAGTGTGGTTGAGAATTAGCAAATTTGCAATTAAAGAGTTTTTTTAATCTTTCGTTTGCTAAATTTTCAGCAACATCTACATGAGCACATCCATTATAATATCTTTTTCCTGAATAACCCTCAGCATATTTATTTGTTAAAACAGATCCTTGAGCTTCAAGCACTGCTTGTGAGACTATATTTTCTGAGGCTATTAACTCAATATGACTTTGCTGTCGATTTAATTCATCGTTTATTGCTTTATGAATATCGGGATCAATATCTAAAAGGCTTTTTTCAAAAAAGTCTTGATATTGATTATTTATATAATTATTTTCTTTTGACATTTAAATTTTCCTTATTCTTCTTCTGTGTCTACCACCTTCGAATTTAGTTTTTAAAAAAATATTAATACATTTAATTGCGTTTTTTTTAGAAATCAACCTTGATCCTAATGTAATAACATTTGCATCATTATGCAATCTTGATAATTTAGCTGATTTTGCATTATAACATAGTGCCGCTCTTATATTTTTGTGCTTATTTGCAGTCATAATCATGCCTTGACCTGATCCACATATAAGAATTCCCAGTGTATTCCTTTTTTTCTTAACAACATTTGATAATTTATGAGCATAATCTGGATAATCAACGCTTATCTTTGAATTAGCTCCAACATCTTTGACATGAAGTTTTTGCTTGCTTAAAAAATTTTTAACGTGTTCTTTAAGAGAATAGCCAGCGTGATCAGATGCTATAACTATGTTTTTCATTTAATTAAACTTATAATCTAGCACACATGCTACGAGATGGACTCTATTTTCTTCTCCACCATTAAATGCATTATGATACTTTGTATTGTTTGTAATCCATACAGAGCCATCAGCTGGCATGTGTTTTGCAATATGATCTATAACCATAATTGCCCCTGGATTTGTATATATGGGTATATGCAATCTAGGCTCAGGATCTCTATGCCAACTTAAAGTTGATCTTGGTTCTTTTAGTAATAATCTCACTCTTCCTAATCTGTATTTTTTTGTAAGCTGATCATAAACGTCTTTAAAATAAGTATTCTTATAATCGTCTAAAAATTCTGTATATTGACTTTCATCTATTTTAGAATCTCTTACTACTTCCTTGCCGCTAGAGTCAGGCTTTGTCCAAAAAACACCTCTGATTTTACTCCCTGAAATTGACTTTGGATCACCAGGTATCTGATTTAATGATATTCCAGCAAAATGAGGTATTCCTAAACTTGTATCAAAGCCTTTTATTTTAAGAACCTGATCGCAAGCGTTTCTTAGCTCAGAAATATCAAATTTGATATCTTGTTTTTGAAAATCATCAAAGTTTAATGGCATAAAATTTTAATAGCTCAAAAATTAATATAGTATATATAACTTTTGTCGCATAATTAAATATATAATATTGATATGATTACAGGCAAATATCCCTCGTTAAGACTCAGAAGAAATCGTAAATTTGATTGGACAAGGAGATTAATTAGAGAAAATGATTTGTCCACAAATGATTTGATTTTACCGATTTTTCTTACTGAAGGAAAACATAAAAAAATTGCGATTCAAAGCATGCCAGGTGTTTTTAGATATTCAGTAGATTTGATTCCTAAAGTTATTGACAAAGCTCTATCAAATAAAATTCCTATGGTTGCGTTTTTTCCTTATACTAATCCACAAAAAAAGAATACAATAGGTACAGAAGCTCTTAATGATAACAACCTTGTTTGCCAAGCTTTAAAAATAGTAAAAAAAAAATACTCAAATGAAATTGGATTAATGACAGACGTTGCATTAGATCCTTACACTTCACATGGCCATGATGGATTGCTCAAAAACAATAAAATTTTAAATGACGAGACTATCGAAATTTTAATTAAACAATCGCTTTTACAAGCGGAAATGGGTTGTGATGTTTTAGCACCTTCAGATATGATGGATGGAAGAATTAAAAAAATAAGAAAAGCATTAGACCAAAAAAAATTTTTTGATGTTCAACTTTTATCTTATGCCGTTAAATATGCTTCAAACTTTTATGGTCCATTCCGTGAGGCAGTTGGATCAAAAAAAATTTTGAAGGGTGATAAAAAAACGTATCAAATGGATATATCAAATTCTAATGAGGCCTTAAGAGAAGTTTCCTTAGATATAAAGGAAGGAGCTGACATTGTAATGGTAAAACCTGGATTGCCATATTTAGATATAATAAGTAAAATTAAAGATAAATTTAAAATTCCTGTTTTTGCGTATCAAGTTTCAGGTGAATACTCATTAATTAAAAACGGAATAAACAAAAATATTATTAATCCAAATGCAATTTATGAAAGTTTAATATCTTTTAAGCGTGCTGGAGCTAGCGCTATTGTCACTTATTTTGCAAATGAAATAGCAAAACAATTAGATTAATTTAATAAATTCAGATCTTGATATAGGGTAATTAATATTATTTGGAATTAAAATAGATTTACTTAAAAAATCACCTACAATTTTAAATCCATTTTTAAGTTCATTGATATTTGTTTTAGAATTATCTTTTTTTAGCAAGAAAGAAGGAATTTGCCTAGATCCATCTAAAGTTGAAATATAAGAATTATTGTCATT
Source organism: uncultured Pelagibacteraceae bacterium (assembly GCA_902631595.1). Classification (GTDB taxonomy): domain Bacteria; phylum Pseudomonadota; class Alphaproteobacteria; order Pelagibacterales; family Pelagibacteraceae; genus Pelagibacter. Next base: position 22,744 of record CACOZH010000002.1, read on the forward strand.
TAGCTTATTAACATCCACATAATTACTGAAATTAATATCATACCCTACTAGTTTAATTACTTCTAGTTCCCAAAAAACAAAGTTTTTTATCCAATTATCTTCATTCAAAAATTTGAATAAACTAAAAAACTGATTATAGATATTTTTATTTGCTTGGTTTTCGACAGTAAGGATTTTTATCAAATTCATTGCATACAAAATGCAATTTAATTTAATTTTATTATCTAAATAATATGGAGTAAAAATCTTTTCAATTTCAACTTTAAAATAACCTGCTTTATTTTGATTTTTAGAATTAAATTGGACATTAAACTGATTTCCAATAAATAAAAAATTTTTAATTTTTACAGATGTAGCTCCGAAAATGATGCCTGAAACTTTACCATTATTTTTTGTATAAAATTCAGCAATGACAGAATTTTCATTGTATTTATTTTTACTGATTAGAAAACCTTTATCTTCAAATTTCATTATTTACCATCTAATATATTTAATAATTTGGTTGCAGCCGCTTGTTGTGCTAATTTTTTTGAATATCCCTCAGCTTCAACAAAAGAAGTATCTTTTAATTTAACAGCTACTTTAAAACTTGGCTTATGTTTTGGGCCTGTATTAGATATAAATTTATAAATAGGCAAAATTTTAAACTTTTTTAGTGAATACTCTTGTAATTTGGTTTTAGGGTCAATTATAATTATATTTTTGTCATTAATATGTTTATCCCAATTGTTTAATATAAATTTTTCCACGAAATCAAAATCTTTATCTAAATAAATAGCTCCTATAAGTGCTTCACATGAGTCAGAAATAATTTTTTTTTCTATAATTTGATTTTTCAATCTCAAATTACCAATTTTAATCACTTTATCTAATTTTAATTGCTTGCCTACTTCATAGCATTTATTTTTATTAACTAATGAAGCTAGTTTTTTATCTAAAATTCCCTCTTTTTCATTTGGATATATTTCAAGTAATTTTTTAGATATGCATAAACCTAAAACTCTATCACCTAAGAATTCAAGTTTTTCATAATTATTAGTTTTATCATAACTTTTGTGCGTGATTGCATTGTTATAAAGTTCAAATTTATTCAATTTAAAACCTAAGTGTAGCTCTAATTTATTTAAAATCTTCTTCATTATTTTATTTTTTTAAAAAATCTGTCATACCTTATTATACTTGGCCATTTCCAAAACTGAAAGATGCTACCTTCCCTGCTGTTTGATGAAAAAAATAACAATTGAGCTTTTCCAACTAAATTGTCCTGGTGAACATAGCCAACTTCTGACAAAAATCTACTATCTTTAGAACAATCTCTATTGTCACCTAAAAAGAAATAATGATTTTTGGGAACTTTATATTTATCTGAATTTTGATACGATATATCATTCCTATAGGAGACTATATAAGATTTATTATTAGGTAATTTTTCCTCAAAAGTAGAAACATTTATTTTCTGATTGCCACAATATATATATTCACTGTCTGATATTAGCGTACTTAAAAGTTGATTATTATTTACATATAAACTTCCATCAATGAATTGAATTATATCACCTGGCATACCAATTAATCTTTTTATATAATCTGTTCTATTATCTGAGGGTGTTTTGAACACAATTACATCCCCTCTTTTTGGATTTTTAGTGAAAATTCTATTTTTGAATAGCGGTGGACTGAATGGAAATGAATGTTTGCTATATCCATAAGAATACTTCGTAACAAACAATCTATCACCTACTAATAGATTTAATTCCATTGAAGATGAGGGAATATAAAAAGGTTGTACGATTAAGGATCTTATTATTATGGCTATTATCAATGCATATAACAAGGTTTTAAAGTTTTCAATTATAATGCTTTTTTTTATCATTATTTTTCAATAATTACGTATGCAATAGAATAGTTTTTTTCGTCTGAAAGAGATAAATTTGTTCTAAAGGATTTAACTTTAAATTTTTTTTTTAAATATATTTTTGTGGTTTTATTTAGAGATATTAATGGTTTGCCAATTTTATTGTTGCTTATGCTAATATCTTTAAAGTTTAATTTTTCAGAGATGCCAAAACCTGTTGCTTTTGAAAATGCTTCTTTCGCTGCAAATCTTTTTGAATAAAAATTTATTTTATTTTTTAACTTAATAGATTGTTTTATTTCATTTGAAGTAAAAATTCTGGAGATAAATTTTTTATTTTTAATTAATTTTTTTAGTCTTTTATTATTAACAATATCTACACCAATACCTATAATTGACATTATTTATATTTTAAAATTTTTTTAAATTTTTTGATTACATTTTTTAAACCATATTCAATTGATTCACCAATTATAAAATGACCAATATTATATTCACTAATTTGAGGTATCCTCGTTAATAGCGATGTCGTTTTATAATCCAAACCATGACCAGCATGAACTTCTAAATTTAAAGATTCTGCAAATTCTGCACATTTTTTAACTTTGATAAATTCGTTTTTAAAATTTATATTTCTTTTAACTAAATTAGATATTGTGCCTGTATGTATTTCTATACAATTTGCTCCAAAATTTTTTGCAAGTTTTATATCTTTAATGGAAGGATTTATAAACAGGCTAGTTCGAATTTTTTTTTTGTTTAATTTATTAATAATAAACTTAATCATTTTTTTATTTTTAATTAAATTAAGACCACCCTCTGTTGTAATTTCTCGTCTTTTTTCAGGAACTATGCAAACATAATTAGGTTTATATTTTAAAGCAATTTTAAGCATTCTAGATGTTGCGGCCATTTCAAGATTTAAAGGTAAATTTTTAATTGAGGATATGATTTTAAGGTCATTATCTTTTATGTGTCTTCTGTCTTCTCTCAAATGAATTGTTATTGAGTTTGCTCCGTACTTAATTGCATTTTTAGCCGCTTGATAAGGATATGGATGATCTTCACCTCTTGCATTTCTGATAGTTGCAATGTGATCTATGTTAACACCTAGATTTGTCATTTGAGCCTTCTACTTCCAGGAGAGCTCATAGGAATTTTTTTTAGAAAATCTGGTAAATTGTTTTTGGTATAAGTTGGTATATTTAATTTAACTTGTGAAACAATTTTCTTTTTTATTTTAACTTTATTTTTTTGGGATCTATCAATCATGCAAGCAAATCCTACTAATGTTGCTTTTGAATTTTTAATCAACTTAACACACTCTAAACTTGATTTTCCTGTAGTAATAACGTCTTCTATGATTAAAACCTTTTTTTTTGGCTTAATGTTAAAGCCTCTTCTTAATTTAAATTTACCTTTTACTCTTTCACAAAAAATAGTTTCTATATTAAGAATTTTTCCTATTTGATAACCAATAATTATCCCACCCATAGCTGGAGCCAATATAAGGTCAATTTTTTTAAATTCTTTTTTAATTTTAGAGGCGAGCGATTTACAGATTTTATCTGCTTTATTTGGAAAACTCAAAAGTTTTGCACACTGAACGTAGATCGAAGAATGCAATCCTGAAGATAAAATAAAATGACCTTCCTTTAACGCTTCAGTTTTTTTTAAAACCGCTAAAGAGTTTTTTAAAGAAAGCATATTTTTTATTTTTGTGTCTTATAATTTTGAATTTTAATTCTTTTTGTTTTAGCTCACTGATTAAATTTGTAAAGTTTTTCAAATCATTAATTATAAGGTTAAATCTAAAGTTTATTGTATTTTTTGTCTTTTCGACCATTTCAACGCTTGATATATTCATTTTGTTTTGACCAATTAAACTAGTCACATCCCCTAATTGTCCTGGAAGATCTGGCAAAGAAATCCACAAAGTGGTGTTGTATTGCTTAGATTTTAGAAGTTTATTATTGTCTCTATACTGCCAATATCGCCTAATAGCTGCTCTTGCCTTACCAGTTTTTGTTGAACTAATCCAATGAAGCGACGGCGACACTTTTTTTGAAGTTATAACTTTTACAACATCGCCATTTCTTAATACAGATTGAATTGGACTATCTTTGCCATTAATTTCACATCCAATTGCTGTATCTCCTATTTGCGTATGCACAGCATAAGCAAAATCAATAGGAGTAGCATCTTTTGGTAACTTTATAACTGACCCTTTTGGCGTAAAGCAAAATACATTATCTTGAAACATTTGAAGCTTTGTGTACTCATAAAAATCTTCAGGATTTTCATTTTTATCTAAAATTTCAACTAAATCTGCTAGCCAATCATATTCTTTCCAAGTTAAAGAATTTACTTTTTCCGAAGATTTATATTGCCAATGTGATGCAATACCTCTTTGTGCAAACTCATGCATTGCCATTGTTCTAAGTTGAATTTCAATTGGTCTTTTGTTAGGACCAATTATAGCAGTATGTATTGATTGATAATTATTAATTTTTGGTGAAGATATATAATCTTTAAATCTTCCTGGAATACAATTATAATTACTATGAAATATACCCAATGCCTTGTAGCAGTCCTCTATATTACTCATTATAATTCTAAATCCCATAATATCCGTTATCTGCTCTAAAGATGTTCTTTTTTTTTGTATTTTTCTCCATATTGAAAAAGGAGTTTTCTCTCTTCCAAATATTTTACATTTTAGATTATTTTTTTTTAAAATATTAAGAAATTCTTCTGACAAATTTTTAAAATTAATTAAATTTTTCTCCTTAATATCATCAAGTCTGTCTTTTATCATTTTTTTTGCTTTGATATTAAGAACTCCAAAAGATAAATCTTCTAATTCATCACGGATTCTGTTCATCCCCATTCTATCAGCTAAGGGCGCATAAATTTCCATTGTTTCTCGAGCTATATGTTCTTTTTTTTCAATATTATCTATGGCATCAATTGTTCTCATGTTGTGTAATCTATCTGCAAGTTTTACCAATAAAACTCTAATATCTTTTGAGGTGGCCAAAATTAACTTTCTAAAATTTTCTGCTTTAGTTGATGTGTTTGCTTGATTTTCTAAAACACTTATTTTTGTTACTCCATCAACTAAATCTGCAACTTCAGTGCCAAATTCCTTAACAATAGTATTATAAGTAGCGTAAGTATCCTCAATTGTATCATGAAGTAATCCAGTTGCTATTGTTGCACTATCTAATTTTAACTCTGTTAAAATATCAGCAACCGCAACTGGGTGTATGACATAAGGATCTCCAGAGTGACGTTTTTGATCTGCATGAGCTTTAACAGCAAAGTTATAGGCTTTTGATAAAGTCTCTGGGTTTAGAAACTTATTATATATTTTTACTTTATTTATAAGATCATCTGATTTTAACATAATTTATTATATCACTAAATTAAGACAATTTTAATGTCAGAAAAGTCCTCATTTTTAAATTGATTAATAATGCTATGAATATTTTCCTTTGTTTTTGGGTGAATCCACGTATTATTTACTTCATAAAGAGGAAATAAAACAAAATTTCTATTTTTCATCCTTGGATGAGGTGTTTCAATTTTATTATTATTTAATTTAGTTTTCATACATAAGCCCTTAAAATCTATTATATCTATATCACATATTCTTGGATAATTTCTTGGAGCTTTTTTACGCCCAACTTGCTTTTCAATTTTTTTAATTATTTTAAATAAGTCATTTAAAGATAATTCCACTCTTATTTTTAGTACTATATTTAAAAATTTGGGAAAATTTTTTTTTGGCCATGATGGTGTTTCATAGTAACTTGATATCTTATCAATTAAAATATTATTTTTATTTAAAAGATTAATAGCTCTTTCTATATTTTTAAATTTGTCTCCAATATTTGATCCAATTGATAAATATGTTGATTTAACTTGTTTTTCTAAAGTATCTAGCCTTATCACGATTCCAGTCTCTTGTTTTTTTGGTTTGACGTTTATCAAAATTTTTTTTCCCTTTAGCAACTGCTATTTCAATTTTTGCTTTACCTTTTCTGAAATACATTTTTGTTGGTACGATTGTTAATCCATCTTTGTTGATCTTTCCAATTAATTTATTGATTTCTTTTTTGTTGAGTAAAAGCTTTCTTTCAGCGTATGGATTATGATTTGAATAACTTGCTTCTTTATAAATAGGGATGTGTGAATTAATTAAATATATCTCACCATCTTTTTCAATACCGTATGAGTCAGCAATGCTTACTTTTCCACCTCTTACAGATTTAATTTCAGATCCTTTAAGAACTAGTCCAGCTTCAAGTAAATCTATCAAAAAATAGTTAAAACTAGCTTTTCTATTTAAACAAATGATTTTTAAACCATTGTTTTTTTTTATGTTCATTATCTAAATTAAATTAGCTTTTTTAGAAATTTCCTCTAAAATTTTTTTTGTATTCTCTGTACAAGTAACTAACGGTAAACGAACTGCATCGTCACAAAGTCCCATTAATTTTGCAACATATTTAACGGGAGATGGATTGCTTTCGATAAATAAATTTTTGTGTAATGGTTGTAGAATATTATCTAATCTTTCTGCTTCAATAAAATCGTTTGGATCATCAGAATTTGAATTTTTTTGAAAATCAGAGCATAACTTAGGTGCTATATTTGCTGTTACACTAATTGATCCAACTCCTCCCCTTTTATTAAATTCCAAAGCATTATCATCATTACCGGTTAGTTGAATAAAATCTTTACCCATTTTTAATTTTTGCTGGTCAACTCTGTCTAAATCTCCTGTTGCATCTTTAACGCCTACTATATTTTCTAACTCAAATAGTTTAGCCATTGTGTCGACTGACATATCAATAACTGATCTTGATGGAATATTATAAATAATTATTGGAATCCCGCAGTTGTCATTTATTTTTTTATAGTGTTGATATAGTCCTTCTTGAGTTGGTTTATTATAATATGGAGTTACTACGAGAGCTCCATCGGCACCAGCTTTTTCAGCATGTCTTGTTAATGAAACAGCTTCCTCTGTTGAATTTGAGCCTGTTCCAGCAATTACAGGTATTTTGCCATTCGATTCCCTAATGCAAATTTCAATTAATTTTTGGTGTTCATCGTGGGATAACGTGGGAGACTCTCCTGTTGTACCAACAGGAACAAGACCGTTTGTACCATTTTCAAGATGAAAATTGATTATTTTAATGTATTTTGCCTCATCCACTTTATTATTAATGAATGGAGTTATTAATGCTACATTTGATCCTTTAAACATAAATCCTTATAACATAATTTATAGATTCATTAAAAATATATGAACCTTAAAATAATAAAACTAATATTGGTTAATATCGTCGTTGTAAACTATATTAATTTTGCCCTGGCATCTGAGTTAATTATCCCACAAATTAAACCATCATTTGAGAAAAAGGATATTGAATACAATGAAATCAATTATTTGCTTCCTAAAATGAAGCCTGTTTTAGCTAATGAGGAACTAATAGCAGATGAAATTCAAAAGACAGAACCCAAAATTACTAAAAAAAGTATAGATACTATACTTCCCTTACCAAAACCAATTGTAGTAACAAAGATTAAGCCACCAAAAAAATCAAAATTTTATTCAAAAAAAGATGTGGTCAAAGCAAAAAAAGCAATTAAGCTGATGGAACAATCTAAATGGTATGATGCTCTTAAGGAAGCATGGAAAGCAAAAGATAAATCAATTTATAATTTTATTCAATGGAAACATCTCTTAACAACTGGAAATAAGGCCTCTTTCAATGAGTATAATAACTTTATAAAAAAAAATAGTAATTACCCAAGAATTAGTAGAATTCAATACCTCGCTGAACATAAATTATCTTCAGATAAAATTTCTCCAAATCAAATTATCAATTGGTTCGAAAACAAAGATCCATTGAGTGGTTACGGAAAAATGATGCTTGGTGAAAGCCTAATAAAAAAAGGAGAAATTAAAAAAGGAGTTGCTTTAATTAAATCTGGCTGGATTACAGCTGACCTAACTAAAAATGATTTAAAACATTTTAGAAAACGTTTTAAAAAATATTTAGATACCAATGATTATATTAAGAGAGCAGATCATTTAGCTTGGGAGGGAAAAAATTGGGATCTTAGAAGAATGTTAAGATACTTGCCCAAAGATGAGGAACTCTTATACACCGCAAGACAATTGTTGATGAGTAAATCCTATGGTGTTGATCAGGCAATAAGTAAAGTTCCTTTTAAATATAGAAATGATGCTGGCTTAAACTATGACCGTTTAAAATGGAGAAGGAAAAGAGGAAGAGTAGATAGTTCTGTTGAAATTCTTAATAATATAAAAAATACAAAGAAATATTTAGTTAGACCTGATAAATGGTGGAAAGAAAGAGAAATAATTTCAAGATCTCTTATTTATAAAAAAAAATATGAATTAGCTTATAAAATTTCAAGCAAACATGCTTTGACAGAAGGTCCTGAATTTGCTGCAGCTGAATGGATGAGTGGATGGATAGCTTTAAGTTTTTTAAATGACGCATTGTTAGCTGAAGAACATTTCTTGAATTTTTATAACAATGTTTCTTATCCAATTAGTATTTCAAGAGGTGCTTATTGGCTAGGAAAAACATATGAAAAATTAGGAGATAAAGAAAAATCTGATAAATGGTTTATGGAAGGTGCGAAATATCTAACAACCTACTATGGCCAATTATCTCACATGAAAATTTATCCAAATAAATTATTTGAACTTAATAAATTATTAGAAGTAGATAAAAAAACTATAGAAAAATTTAATACAAAAGAATTAGTTAAAATAATATATCTTCTTGACGAAATAGATAAAGACAAACATACTAAGCATATATTAAGACATATAGCCTTAGATAATATTTCTTCAGGGACTGAAATTCTTGCGGCAAAATTAGCCACTGAAATTGGTAGATATGACTTTGCAATTCAAGTTTCTAAAATTGCATCTTATGAACATAGATTTCATAATAAATATAATTATCCAATCATAAGCACACCCAAATACATAAATGGTAGAAAAATTCCTGATCCTGCTTTTATATTGTCAATAATTCGACAAGAGAGTGAATTCGATCTTAGCGCTAACAGTTGGGCTGGTGCAAAAGGACTTATGCAATTAATGCCTTACACAGCAAAGGTTGTCGCAAAACAAGCAAAGCTTCCTTATTCTAAATCAAGATTAACTACTGATCCTGAATATAATATAAATTTAGGATCACATTACATTGCCGGTCTCATATTAGAATACGATGGAGCATATCCTTTTGCAATTGCCGCTTATAATGCTGGACCAAAGAGAGTTAGATATTGGAAAAAAATTAATAAAAATCCACAAAAAAATCAAATAGATTATGTTAATTGGATTGAGCTGATTAGATTTGAGGAAACAAGAAATTATGTTCAGCGTGTTCTTGAAAACTATAACGTTTATAGATACGTTTTAGAACAAAAGCCAATTAAGTTAAAAAACTTTTTTAAGGACGACCCTTTATATTAATTATTTTTAAGTAAATATAAGTAAAAAATATAAATTCCATACAAATGTGATAAATTTTTATAAAATTGGTCTCTATTAAATGTTGCTATAAAAAAGATTAATTTTAACAATATTAAAAAAGGTTCTCTGATTTTCTTAATTAATTTTAATTTATTGTATTTGTGTTGAAACAAGTATTCACCAAATTTAAAATTAGAATTTTTTAATAAATAGATTTTAAAATTAGTTTTAGTCGATTGACCGAATAGATGTTTAGCTTTTGATAATGAATTAATATATATTTTATATTTTGATAATGATACCCTATGACTAAAATCAACATCTTCCCAATAAAAAAAGAAGTTTTGATCAAATCCCCTAAAATTTATAAATTTTTTTGTTTGTGATAGAAATATTGCTCCTATAAATGATTTCACAGGAAATATTTTTTTCTTTTTTTTTGATTTATAATTATCGATATTTGGAATTGAAATTATACAATCTTTTTTTAATAAAAATGGCTTTTTCAAGTTAATTATATCATTTTTAGAAACCACAACATCGGCCTGTGTGCATAAAAAATATTTTGTTTTAACTTTTCTTATTAAAAAATTTATAGCCTTTGCGTACCCTAAATTAATATTTGTAACTTTATAGTACTTTATATTGGGCAATAATTTCAGAAGTTCTTTTTTCAATTTTAAATCATTACTTTGATCTAATATAAATATATTAAAATTTTTATATATTTTGAGATTTTTAATTACGTGCAATGGGGTTTTATATAATAACAATATAACGGTAATGTCTTTGTGATTTATGGTCATATTACATAACTTTGATATAACTTAAATATTTCATCAAATTCAATTTCAGTAGATTTTATTTTAGTATTACTAATTTTTTTCTTTATATTATTCAATTTTTGAGGATCATTAATTATATCTTCAATTGAACGTATTAATTCTTGAGAATTATTTTTTTTTATTATTATTCCATTTTTTTCATCCTCTATTATCTCATTTGCTCCAAAAAAATTTGATGATATTGGCACAACATTGTTATGAATATATTCTCTAATAATCAAACCATAGGTTTCGAAATGTGAGGGTAAAATTCCAATATCAGCCCACGATAAAATTTCATTTAATTTATTGTGATTGAATGATTCAAAAAAATCTACATTTTTAAATTTTTTTAAGCTTGATTTTGATGTTTTCTTTTTATGACCATAAATACGTAAATTAATTTTTTTTGGATATTTTTTAAGTAAAAAGTAAAATGTCTCTTCTATTATTTTCCAACCTTTTCTTTCAGCTGTACCGCCGGTATATATAAAGTTTATTTGCTCGCTATGGTAATTTTTATAATATTTATTTTTATCTAAATTTATACCATGATGTATAACATTATATGGTTTATCTAATTTAAAATGAGAAAAGAAAAAATTAGAAAATGATTTAGATGGAAATATCAAGTGTGAATATTGTAATTTAATATATTCATTAACGATGTTTTCTCTATCGCTTAATTTCATATGATATTTTCTTTTTGCTAATTCCTTTTCACGAAACAAAATTGATTTTATTTTTTTTAATAATTTTTTTCCTTTGAACTCTTTCTCAGAAATACATTTTGAGCACATATCAGGAGTTATTTTTTCTGTACATAATGAATTATCTTCATGATTATGAAATGGATGTTGAAAATAACACAAATCTTCAAAACCACAAAAGTGTCTTATCATAGGTTTGTTTAGTGATGCTAAATATTTTATTACTCCAGGATTTATACTCACCCAATCTAAAATATGTATTATATCAGGATTAAATGGTAAACTAACCTCTATTTGCTCTAAATTATTTTCTTTCAAAAAAGCTTCTGTTGACCAATTTTCTAATGGTTTCACTGTAGTGTAATAAATTCCATTTAGCTTTATTGTTTCACTATTTTTAACAAGATTATGATCTGAGCTCAAAATGCATACATTGCAATTTTTCTTTAATGCCAAACTTGCATATTGGTCAGCAACAACTGGAGTTCCTGAATTATCTTTAAACAAGGTTTGATGAACTATATATAAAATATTCATTATATAAATGGCGGAAGGAGAGGGATTCGAACCCTCGGTACACCTTTTCAAGCGTACGGCGGTTTAGCAAACCGCTGGTTTAAACCAGCTCACCCATCCTTCCTTATTATACTGTGTAACTTGAAATCATTGAATATTCAATATTTATCAAGTAATTATGAGCAAAATATGAAAAATAATTATTCAATATTTTCGTTAATAAAGAATTCTCTAACCTATCATGAGAATTGGCAGCAAGCTTGGCGAGACCCTGAGCCGAAAAAAGAATATGATGCTGTAATTATTGGTGGTGGTGGCCATGGTTTAGCAACAGCTTTTTACTTAGCTAAAAAACATAATATGAAAAATATTGCAGTTGTTGAGAAAGGATGGATTGGTGGTGGTAATACTGGTCGTAATACTACGATTATAAGATCAAACTATCTTTGGGATGCTAGTGCTGGTTTGTATGATCATGCACTTAAATTGTGGGAAAATTTATCACAAGAAATTAATTACAACGTCATGTTTAGTCAAAGAGGAGTTATGAATTTAGCACACAACCTTCAAGATGTTAGAGATTTAAAAAGACGAACTCACGCCAATAGATTAAATGGAATTGATGCAGTGTGGTTATCTACAGAAGAAGTTAAAAATTTTTGCCCCATTATAAATACATCTCCTGATATTAGGTATCCTGTTTTAGGTGGCACACTTCAACGAAGAGCAGGTACAGCAAGACATGATGCTGTTGCATGGGGATATGCTCGAGGTGCAGATTCAATGGGCGTAGATATTATTCAAAACTGTGAAGTTAAAGCAATTAAAAGAAGCGGTGACGCTGTTGAAGGTTTAGAGACAACTAAAGGATTTATTAAAACAAAAAAAATTGGTGTTGTTGCCGCTGGACATTCAAGTGTAATTGCAAACATGGCTGGTATTAGATTGCCTCTTGAAAGCAAACCACTTCAAGCTTTAGTTTCTGAACCCGTAAAACCAATAATAAATACCGTCGTAATGTCAAATGCAGTTCATGCTTATGTTAGTCAATCAGACAAAGGTGAATTAGTAATTGGTGCTGGAACGGATGCTTATGTTTCATACACTCAAAGAGGAAGTCATGATGTTGTTGAAGGAACGTTAAAAGCAATTTTAGAACTTTATCCTATATTCAGTAGAATGAAAATGTTGAGACAATGGGGAGGAATTGTTGATATTTGTCCTGATGCGAGTCCTATAGTAAGCAAAACAAGTATCAAAGGTTTATATTTCAATTGTGGTTGGGGCACAGGAGGATTCAAAGCTACTCCTGGTTCTGGGGATTTATTTGCTCACACAATTGCGAATGATGAGCCACACGTATTAAACGCTGCTTTCAACATTAATAGATTTGTAAGTGGTGATCTTGTAGATGAACACGGCGCTGCTGCTGTTGCACACTAATGTTTATTATAACTTGTCCATTTTGTGGTGAAAGAGACCAAAGTGAATTTGCCGCAGGTGGTGAAGCACATATTGTAAGACCTAAACAACCTACTGAGTTAAGTGACGATGAATGGGCAGATTTTTTATTTATGAGAAAAAATATTAAAGGAGTTCAGTTTGAAAGATGGAACCATGCCCATGGCTGCAGAAAATGGTTTAACGTAATCAGAGATACATCTAATGATAAAATTCATGCAGTATATAAAATGGGAGAAAAGCCTCCTATAAAATAGTTTATGTCAGAAAATTTTAGATCATCTGAAACAAAATTCTTAGATAAAACTAATAGAATATCTTTTATATATAATGGTAAAAAATATTATGGTTATAAAGGTGATACATTAGCTTCTGCTCTTTTATCTAATGGAGTTCATTTAATTGGAAGAAGCTTTAAATATCATCGCCCAAGAGGAATAATGACCTGTGGTTCGGAAGAGCCTAACGCAATAGTACAAATAGGTGGAAATGGTTCTTTTACGGAGCCAAATGTTAGAGCTACAGAACAAGAGATATATGAGGGTTTAGAGGCATCAAGTCAAAATTGTTGGCCAAGTGTAGAGTTTGATGTTGGAGGAATAAATAATTTCATTTCACCAGTTATTCCAGCTGGTTTCTATTATAAAACATTTATGTGGCCAAGAAAACTTTGGTACAGTCTGTATGAGCCAGCAATAAGAATGTCTGCAGGTTTAGGTAAATCCCCTACTCAGCCAGATCCAGAATTATACGATCATAATCATTTACATTGTGATGTTTTAGTTGTTGGTGGTGGTATTTCTGGCATAATAGCAGCAAGTATTTCTGCTGATAATGGAAATAATACAGTTTTAATTGATGACAAAAACTCACTAGGCGGTTCAACAATTTTCCAAGATGATGAAAATTTTAAAATCGATGACGAAATATCTTCTGTATGGTTAAATAATCAAATTAAAAATATAAAAAATAAGAAAAATTTAATAATCAAACAAAGAACAAGTTTGGCAGCTTACCATAGTTACAATTACCTATTAGCAAGAGAAAATTTAGCTGATCATAAATCTTTAAATGAAAGAGCGAATAAATTACGACAAAGATTATGGAAAATAAGAGCTAAAAAAGTAATTCTTGCGACTGGTGCCATAGAAAGACCTTTGATTTTTAATAATAATGACAGACCAGGTGTAATGTTGGCTAGCTCTGTTAAAAAATATATCGATTATTTTGGAGTTAAATGTGGAAATAAAAATGTAATTTTTACGAATAATGATTCTGCATACGAAACAGCAATTTCTTTAAATAAAAAGGGCATAAATGTTACTATTGTAGACATAAGAGGCAAGTCTTCATCTGTATTAGTAAAAAATGCAAAAGATGCAGGTATTAAAATTTATTGGAACCACACTGTTGTTGACACAAAAGGTTATCGAAGAATTAAATCTATTCAAATAATGGAAATGTCTGAGGATGGTACTAATGTTATTGGAAGTAAAATAAATTTAGTTTGCGATAATTTATCTATAAGCGGTGGATGGACACCTATGGTACATCTATTTACTCAATCAGGAGGTAAGTTAAAATTTAGAGACTCTGATCAAGTTTTTTTACCAAACACTGCAACTTCTGATCAAATTAATGTTGGTTCTTGTAATGGAGATTTTGAGTTAGATGATATAATTAAAAATACAATTTCAGACTGCAAAAGTTTTCTATCTTCATCTTCGACAGATTTTGATCTAATTAAAGTTAGTTGTCCCAAACAAAAAGAAAACAAGAATGTATGGTTACTACCTAACGATAAACCATTAGGTAAAACAAAACCGTTTTTAGATTTTCAAAATGACTCGACAGCTAAAGATATAAAACTTGCAATGAGGGAAGGTTTTAGATCGATAGAACACGTCAAAAGATATACAACAACTGGCATGGGAACAGATCAAGGTAAACTTGCAAATATGCACGCTCTCGGAATAATCTCTGAGACTGCTGGTGTTAAAATGGGAAGTTTAGGTACAACTACTTTTAGACCACCATACACACCGTTGAGTTTTGGTACAATTGTAGGAAGAAATGTAGGAACATTTTTTGATATAATTAGAAAAACACCTATGCATACTTGGCATGAAAATCATAAAGCCGAATTTGAAAATGTAGGTCAATGGAAAAGAGCTTGGTACTATCCAAAAACCAATGAGAGTATGAATCAAGCGGTACAACGAGAAAGTAAAGCTGCTAGAGAAAGTGCAGGAATATTAGACGCTTCTACACTAGGTAAAATTGATATTAAGGGTACTGATGCATCAGAATTTTTAAATAGAGTTTATACAAATGCTTGGTCTAAATTAGGTATTGGTAAGTGTAGATATGGCCTTATGCTAAATGAAGATGGAATGGTTTATGATGATGGTGTAACTACAAGATTAAGTGAAAACCACTACTTAATGACAACCACAACTGGTGGTGCTGCTAATGTTCTCTCAAAATTAGAAGATTATTTGCAAACAGAATGGCCAGAATTAGATGTATGGCTAACATCTGTAACTGATCATTATGCTACTGCAAGTGTATGTGGGCCTAATTCAAAAAATATTTTGAAAAAAATATTCCCAAACATTGAGTTCAATGATGAAAATTTTCCACATATGTCTTTTAAAAATGCTGAATTGGATGGAATATATTGCAGAATAATGAGAATAAGTTTTACCGGGGAACACAGCTATGAAATAAATATTGAATCAAAATATGGAAAATCATTGTGGGAAAAATGTATGGATGCAGGCAAAGAATTTAATATTACACCGTATGGCACTGAGACAATGCACTTACTTAGAGCTGAAAAAGGTTTTATAATTGTAGGTCAAGATACGGATGGAACAATGACCCCTATTGATCTTCAAATGGACTGGATAGTAAGTAAAAAGAAATACGATTTTATTGGCAAACGATCTTTATACAGAAGCGATACTATGCGAGAAGACAGGAAACAATTGGTAGGATTATTAACTGATAATCCTAGCGAGGTATTAGAGGAAGGTGCTCAAATAGTACAGGATGAAAAAAAGCAACCAATTGAAATGCTTGGACATGTAACATCAAGTTACTTTAGTCCAAATTTAAATAAATCAATAGCTTTAGCTGTAGTCAAAAATGGTAAAAAACTTAAAGGTCAAAAACTACTTGTTCCAATGAAAGATAAAACCATAAAAGTAACAGTTTCTGATTTTATTTTTTTTGATAACAAAAATGAAAGATTAAATGCTTGATATCAATTTTCCAAAATTTGAAAAAAAAGATTTTCAAGATTTAACATTAAACTTGGTGGAGCCAATAAATAAGATAAACCTTAGAGGTAAAAATAGAGATTTTTTTGCAAAAGCAGGAAAAATTCTTTCAATTATGTTGCCTATTGATCCAAATACAAGCGCTACTATTAAAAATATCAGTGCAGTATGGCTTAGTCCAGATGAATGGATGGTGTATGGCAAAGACATTGATAAAAATATATCATTATCTTTAGACAATGAAATATCAAAATTAAATTTAGGGTCTGTGACTGATGTTAGTGATCAATGGATATTAATTAATATGAAAGGCAAAAATGTATTTGATGTCCTATCAAAAGGCTCACCTTTTAACTTTAATAAATTTAAAAGTACTAAAAATATTGTAGTTCAAACCTTATTAAATCACGTTGACGTTATTCTTCATCAAAATGATCTAAATAATGTAAATCTATTTGTAAGAAAATCCTTTTCAGAACACCTATGGCTATGGATTAACGACAGCTCGAGTTTCCTGTAATTTTGATTTTAAATAATTTAAAGTAAACAAAAAATAAGTAATAGAAAATATCCAATTAATCACTACCCATATCCAAAAAAACTGTTCAAAAGAAGCGCTATATAATGATGCAAAATAAAATACTAAAACTGGATTTAAAACATTTCTGAATAAGTTAGAAATCATTGCATATTCTGACTTTTTTAAAGCCATAAAACATCCATTAGATAAAAAGAAAATTGGATATGCAGATAAAACAAATGCTGAAATCTGAAGGTATTTTTCTCCATACTCAATTACAGTTTGATCGTTTGAAAACAAACTAGTTATACTATTTGAAAAAAAGAATACCAAAATTGAACAAATGATCATTATCATAAATGCATAATGTATAGACCCTATATATGCTTCTTTTACTCTTGCATAATTTTTAGCCCCAAAATTTTGTGATATAATGGTTATTATCGCTGTATTAATTCCCAAAATTGGCAACAACACAACTTGCTCGATTCTTGTCCCTGCACCATATCCGGCCGTAGCGTATTCTCCTGATTGACCTACATAAGTAAAAATTATTGCAGATGCAACTGAATAACCACATATTGAAAGTATAATTGGCATTGACTGAAAGAATATGCTTTTAAAAAAATATAACTTCGGTACCAAAAACTCTCTTGAAATTGTTTTTACTCGATCATTTTTAATGACTTTAAATAAAATTATTAAACACGAAAAACCTTGTGCAACTATTGTGGATATTGCTATCCCTTTAATTCCATACGCAGGAATAAACATAAATCCAAAAATTAATATCGGATTTAATATAATATTTATGAAAAAAGACAAAATTAAAACATTTCTATAAGTTTTGGTATCACCTTCAGCATGTAATAAAGAATTTAATGCGACAACCAAAATAAATAAAATTGCGCCAAAAAATATTATATCCGTATACTGTAAACCTAAGTTGGTTACATTTTCAGTTGATCCCATTAAATAAAATATATCGTCGGAAAATTTTAAACCTAAGATAGTAATTACGATAGAAATAAATATTGCAAAATAAATTATATGTGAAAAATAAAATAATGAATTTTTATCATTTTTTTCACCTATGCTATTTCCAATTAAAGATGTACCAGCAACTGTTATACCAATTGAGGATGCAATAATTATAAAATAAACTGGAAACGACTTACTTAATGCTGATAATGATTCTGGTGAAATTTTTCCAGCAAAAAAAGTATCAACTACATTATATAAAGTTTGAAATAAGACTCCTGTAACTGCTGGAATAGCTAATCTTCTGATTAATTTTTTTATATTATCGGATAAAATATTCATGTTTAATATTTTTTTCTGAAATTAATTTGAATTTTATTATTTAAGATTTGTTTGTGACGCATAGTAAATCTTTTAATTTGATCGGGAGATAAATTATCAAAACATCTAGGGCATGAGAGACCAATTTTATATTTATGAGATTTTATGTCCTTTTTTGATATTGGCATTCTACATGAATTACATACTCCGTATGTCCCAGGTGTGGCATCTTTTTTAATAGTTACCCTATTATCAAAAACAAAACATTCACCCTTCCATTTACTCTTTCTTGGTTTGATTTTATTAAAATAGTTTATAATTCCTCCTTTAAGCATATAGATATTTTTGAAACCATTTTTATAGAGGTAATTGGATGCCTTTTCACATCTTATGCCACCAGTACAAAACATGCCTATTTTTTCATCTTTCTTAACAGTATTGAGGTAATTTTTAAATTCCCTAAAATTATAGGTATTAGGATTAATCGCCTTTTTAAAAGTTCCAACCTCGTATTCAAAAGGCTTTCTAGCATCAATTATTTTTAAGCCCTTAATTTGTATAAATTTGTTCCATTGTAACGGTGTAAGATATTTTTTTTTAAATTTTTTATCAAAATTATATTTTTCGTTTATAGGAACAACTTCTGATTTGATTTTAATTTTTGTTTTTAAAAATGGTATAAATTTAGATTTAGTTATATTTGTAATATCAAATTTAGAAATATTTAAGTTTTTAATAATTAATTTTTTTATAATATTAGTATCTCTTTGACTTCCTGCAATGGTGCCATTAATGCCCTCTGGTGATAGTATAATCAAACCTTTAGCCGATAAAGAATGAATTTTATTAAAAAATATATTCCTAAGATTTTTTAATTTTTTTAATTTTTTTAATTTGTAAAAAGATAGAATTGTAATCATTTATTTCCAGCAAATATAAAAACCGTCACCAATTGGAAGTATATATTTATTTAATTTTGATTTTTTTACATGTAAATTAAATTTTTTTATTTTCTGTGTTAATTTATCTTTAGCATTGTTATTTATAACTTCACCTTTCCAAAGGATATTATCTACAATTAATAAACCATTTTGGTTTAGCAGTTTTAAAGATTTTTCAAAGTAACTAATATAATTTTCTTTATCCGCATCGATTAATATTAAGTCATATTTTTTTTTATTCTTAATCAGTCTTACTAGAGCATCATTTGCATTAGATATTTCTGTTTTAATTTTATTTGATACTTTTGCCTTTTTGAAAAAGATTTTAGCTATCTTATTTTTTTCTTTATCTTTATCAATTGTATAAATTTTTCCATTTTTATTAAGAGATAATGCAATTGCCAAAGTACTGTAGCCAGTAAAAGTTCCAAGTTCTAAACAATTGTTAATATTTCTTGTTTTAATAATAAATTGTAAAAAATTTGCTTGTAGTATTGATATTTGTAATCTTTTAATATGTCCTAGACTTTCATTGTATTTGATTAATTCTTTCTGAATTGGGTGTAAATTACTTGTGTGTGAGAATATATATTCGACCAATTTAAGATCGATATTTATATTTTTATCCATTAAGTTTTTCTTTTAAAATTTTATTGATCATTTGAGGATTTCCTTTGCCTTTACTTTCTTTCATTGCCTGACCAACAAAAAAACTAAATAATTTCTCTTTGCCACTCTTATATTCTTTCACTTTATCATCATTAGAACTTAATACTTTTTGAATTAATTTTTCTAATGCCTTAGGGTCACTTTCTTGTTTTAATCCTTTTTCCTTAACAATAATATTTGGATCCTTGTTATTTTTAGACATTATTTCAAATACTGTTTTTGCAATTTTGCCTGAAATTGTACCATCAGATATTAAATTTATTAGTTTTGATAGATTTTCTGCACTTATCGGACTTTCACTAATTTCAATATTTTTTTCGTTTAATAAAGCAAATAGTTCGCCTGTTATCCAATTTGCTGATAATTTTACATCTGATTTTTCAATTACTTTTTCAAAAAATTTTGATGTCTCTAAATCTGAAACTAATATTGTTGCCTCATAAGGGCTAAGCTTAAATTTCTCAATAAATCTATTTTTTTTTTGATCTGGAAGCTCAGGTATTTCTTTTTTAATATTTTCAATAAATTTATCATCAAATTCTAGCGGCAAAAGATCAGGATCTGGAAAATATCTATAATCGTGAGCATCTTCTTTTGATCTCATAGACCTAGTTTGATTTTTTTTTGTGTCAAATAATCTTGTTTCTTGGTCAACAATATTACCCTGTTCTAAAAGTTCAGATTGTCTATTCGCCTCATATTCAATAGCCATTTGCATAAATTTAATAGAATTTACATTTTTAATTTCACAACGTGTACCTAGCTTGTCTGTACCTATTTTTCTTACTGATACATTTACATCAGCTCTGAGCGAACCTTCCTGCATATTTCCATCGCAAGTACCTAAATATCTCATTATTGATCTTAATTTTTTAATATACAGATTCACTTCCTCGGGTGATCTAAGATCAGGTTTACTCACTATTTCCATCAATGCAACTCCAGATCTATTTAAATCTACTAATGTGCTACTAGGATCTATATCATGAATACTTTTTCCTGCATCTTGTTCAAGGTGAAGTCTTTCAATTCCAATTGTTTTAGGTCCAGATGGTAAATCTAAAACTACAGTGCCCTCGCCAACAATCGGATCTTTATATTGTGAAATTTGATAACCTTGTGGAAGATCTGCATAAAAATAATTTTTTCGATCAAATATAGATTTCTTATTGATTTTTGCATTTAAACCAATCCCAGTTTTTACTGCCTGTCTAACACAAAACTCATTGATGACTGGAAGCATTCCAGGAAAAGCTGCATCAACCAAACTTACTTGGGTGTTTGGTTCAGATCCAAATTTTGTTGCCGATGTAGAAAATAATTTTGACTCTGAAAGTACTTGAGCATGAACTTCTAAACCAATAATAACTTCATATTTGTTACCATTTTTCTCAATTAAGTATTGATCTTTGCTCACTTAATCCACCAATCGTTAGTTTTTAATTTAAAATTTATTTTTTCTTCCATTGAATATGCAATATCTAATATTCCTTGCTCATCGAATGGTTTCCCAATTATTTGTAATCCTAGAGGATAATTGTTTTTATCTAATCCTGCTGGAATAGAAATCCCTGGTAAACCAGCTAAATTTACAGGAACTGTAAAAATATCATTCAAATACATTGAAACAGGATCATCTTTTTTATCTCCAATTTTAAATGCTGAACTTGGCGTAGATGGAGTCAATATTGCATCTACCTTATTAAAAGCATTATCAAAATCATTTTTAATAAGTTTTCTTACCTTTTGAGCCTTTAAATAATAAGCATCATAATATCCTGATGATAGTACATAGGTGCCAATCATAATTCTTCTTTTTACTTCATCGCCAAAACCTTTTGACCTTGTTTTTTCGTACATATCAATCAAATTTTCACCTTCAGCTCTAAATCCATATTTTACTCCATCATATCTTGCTAAATTAGATGATGCTTCTGCTGGAGCAACAATATAATAAGTGGGCAAAGCATAATTTGTGTGAGGTAAAGAAATGTCTATAATTTCTGCACCACAATCTTTTAAATAATTTTTACCTTTTTCCCATAATTTTTCAATTTCCAAGGGCATTCCATCAACTGTATACTCTTTAGGTATCCCTATTTTTTTTCCTTTGATATTTTTATTTAAATTTGATGAGTAATTTGGACGTTTAAAATTAATTGAAGTGGAGTCTTTTGGATCGAAAGAACTCATAACTTCTAACAGTAAAGCACAATCTTTTACATCTTTGGTCATTGGTCCTGCCTGATCCAATGAGGATGCGAAGGCAACTATTCCATATCTTGAGCAACTTCCATAAGTGGGTTTTAAACCAACTGTCCCTGTAAAAGATGCAGGTTGTCTTATTGATCCACCAGTATCAGTTCCGATTGTTGCTGGTGTAAGTTTTGCTGCTAAAGCAGAAGCTGATCCTCCAGATGAACCTCCAGGAACTAGATTGTCATCAATTGGACTAATAACATTACCAAAATGACTTGTTTCGTTCGAAGAACCCATTGCAAACTCATCACAATTTAATTTACCCATTAAAATTGCTCCTTCATTCCAAAGATTTTCAGTAACTGTAGACTCATAACTTGGTATGAAATTTTCTAAAATCTTACTACTGGCTGTTGTTTTTACGTTTTTCGTACAAAATAAATCTTTTACTGCTAACGGAATTCCTGGAAGTTTTTTTTTAAAATTGGGATTATTATCAAAATTTTCCGAAAATTTAAGTGCACTGTCAAAAGTCTCTTCTACATATGTATTCAGTTTTTTCGATTGTTTTGATCTATCTATGTAAGCAGATGTTATTTCTTTTGAGGATATTTCTTTAGACTTAACTTTATTTACAAGATCACTAAGGGTTAAATCTATTAAATTTGCCATTATTCCACAACCTTGGGTACAACAAAATAATCTTTGTTATCTTTTGGTGAATTTTTAAGTATATCTTCTCTTATATTTTTAGACTCTATTTGATCTTTTCTAAATCTCAGAGTTGTTTCAGCTATTGATGTCAAAGGTTCAACTTTATCAGTATTTAATTGGTTGAGTTGCTCTATCCACTTAAATATAGCATTAAGATCCTTCTCTAATTTCTTGGCTTTTTGATCATCAATAGAAATTCTTGATAATTTAGATATATGTTTTACTGTTTTAAGATCTATACTCATATGATAGTTAATTTTAAGGCAAATTATCATTATATTTAAAAATTACAATATGATCACAATTGATGAATTAAAGGTTCAATTAGACAATAAATCTAGACTATTAGGAGTCGATATGGGCACAAAAAGAGTTGGTGTTTCAATATCTGATGAAAATAGAAAAATTGCTACCCCTTTAGAAACAATTGAATTTTCAAATATAAAAAACCTCAGCTCAAGATTTAAAGAATTAATATTGGAAAATAATATCAAAGGAATTATCGCTGGTCTTCCTTTAAATATGGATGGAACTCATGGACCGTCCGCACAATCAGTAAAAGACAAAATAAAACATATATATAAAGATTTAGAGATTCCTACAGTGTTATGGGATGAGAGACTTTCAACTGTTGGTTCATTCACTTTATCAAGCCAGCTGGATATTAGTGTGTCAAAAAGAGTGAAAAATATTGATCAAAATTCAGCTACTTTCATACTGCAAGGTGTCTTAGATTATTTAAATAAATAACACTTGATTATATGAAACAATATGGCTATAGAGTAAGCTTTAATGGCCTCAGACACACAAAAAGCTATTAAAAGTCCAAAGCATCTTCTAGGTATTCAAGATTTAAAAGTTTCAGAAATAAAGCATATATTAAATGAAGCCCAACAATTTATTGATCTTAATAGAAGTAAAAACAAAAAATCAGATATCTTAAAAGGCAAAACGCAAATAAATTTATTCTTTGAACCTTCTACAAGAACACAAAGTTCTTTTGAATTAGCAGGCAAGAGATTAGGTGCGGATGTTATGTCTATGAATATAACCAATTCGGCAATTAAAAAAGGAGAAACGCTTATTGATACCGCAATGACATTAAATGCAATGCATCCTGATATAATTGTCATAAGACATCAAGATTCTGGAGCTTGTAATTTATTATCTCAAAAAGTTAATTGTGCAGTATTAAATGCAGGAGATGGGCGTAGAGAACATCCAACTCAGGCATTACTTGACGCTTTAACAATAATTAACAGAAAGAAAAGTATCGAAGGATTGAAGATTGCAATCTGTGGTGACATTCTACATTCAAGAGTTGCAAGGTCAAATATCTATTTACTAACAATGTTAGGAGCAAATGTTAACATTATTGGACCAACAAATTTGTTACCAAAAGATTTAGATAAATTTGGTGTAAATATTTTTACTGATATGAAAAAAGGTGTAAGGGATTGTGATATAGTAATGATGCTAAGGCTACAAAATGAAAGAATGTCAAGTTCTTATCTATCATCAAATCGAGAATATTATGAATATTATGGTTTATCACCTGAAAAATTGGAGTTTGCTAAAACAGATGCATTAATAATGCATCCAGGCCCAATGAATAGAGGTATAGAAATAGATACTATGTTAGCAGATGATATAAATAAAAGTGTTATTAAAGAACAAGTTGAACTGGGTGTTGCTGTAAGAATGGCTTGTTTAAAAATATTTTGTAGTTAATGATTAAAAAAAAACAATATTTTCTAAATGCCCATGTAATAGATCCATGCAATTCCATTAACGAAATTGGTGGTTTGATTATTGATGAACAAGGAAAAATTGAGGCTGCAGGTAAAAGAGTTAATAAAATAAACATTCCAAACAGAGAAAAGTTTGTTGATTTAAACGGAAAACATATTTTTCCAGGAATAGTAGATATGCGAGTTTTTGGTGGAGAGCCTGGATACGAATATAAAGAAAATTACAGATCTTTAAGTGAAGCAGCTTTAGCAGGGGGAATTACATCGGTTGTAACAATGCCCAATACTAAACCTGTAATTGATAGTGTGTCCATTGTTGATTTCATTCAAAGAAGAGGTCGAGATAAATCAAAAATAAATTTATTTCCTACAGCAACTTTAACTAAAGATGCAGGGGGAATGAATATGTGTGAATTTGGTCTTTTAAAAAATAAAGGCATTGTTGGTTTTACAGACGGCATTAAATCAATTCAAAGCCCAAGGGTCATGTCTAGAATTATTAAGTCAGCTTATGACTTTGACTGTTTGGTAATACAACATGCAGAAGATCAAGAATTATCAAAAGACGGCATGATAAATGATGGAATTATATCTACCAAATTAGGTATTCCTGGAATTTCTGACCTTGCTGAAAAAATTATTATAGAGAGAGATCTAAGTTTATTGGAGGAGACAAATTGCAGATATCATATTTCTCAGATTTCAAGTCGAAAGTCACTTGATTTAATTAATTACAAAAAAGATACAGTCAATTTTACAACAGGTGTATCTATTAACAATCTTGCTCTAAACGAAAATGATATTGGTGAATTTAGAACTTTTTTAAAACTTTCACCTCCTCTTAGGACAGAAGAAGATAGAATTTCATTAATAGAGGGAATTAACAAAAATCTTATTGATGTTTTAGTGTCAGATCACAAACCTGAAGATGAAGAATCAAAAAGACTAACATTTTCTCAAGCAGCAACCGGTGCATCAGGAATAGAGACTTTATTAAGTCTAGCGCTTGAACAATTCCATAATGGCTCAATTAAATTAGAAAAAATTATAGAACTAATCACTCACAACCCTGCAAAAATTTTGAAAATAAATAAGGGAAATCTGAGTGTAGGATCTGATGGAGATTTTTGTGTCGTAGATATAAATAAGCCTTGGATTGTTAAAAAAGAAAACCTAGTATCAAAATCCAAAAATACATCTATAGAGGGAAGAAAATTACAAGGCAAAGTAGTAAGTACTTTTGTAAAAGGCGAAGAATTATTTAAAATAAAATGAAACTAGAAATAATTATAATTTTTTCGTATTTTTTAGGGTCAATACCATTTGGATATCTTTTAACAAAAATTTTTTTACAAAAAGATATTAGAGAAATTGGATCTGGTAATATAGGTGCAACAAATGTCCTGAGAACAGGAAATAAATATATTGGCTACGCAACACTACTTTTAGATATTCTTAAAGCTATAATTCCAATAATTTTTGTTAAATTTTATTATATAGATTATTTATATATTGCCTCTTTATGCGTTTTTTTAGGTCATGTTTTTCCAATTTGGTTAAAATTTAAAGGAGGCAAAGGAGTAGCAACGTATGTTGGGATACTCTGTTGCTTAAATATTTATCTTGGAATTGCCTTTGGTATAGTTTGGTTAATATCTTTTTTTATATTTAAATATTCATCTTTATCATCTTTATTAGGAAGTTTATCTATACCATTAGTTAATTTTTTTATCCTAAAAGAGGAAGTAATATTTTTCTTTATTATAATGTTTGTCTTAATTTTTTATACACATCGTGAAAATATAAAAAGACTGTTAAATCACAGTGAATCTAAAACAAAAATTTATTAATTTGACTACACATATATTTTTTGTGTAGTTTAAATAGATATGAATCTTGTAATTGTTGAAAGTCCAGCTAAAGCAAAAACTATTAATAAATATTTAGGCGAAAATTATACTGTTTTAGCAAGTTATGGTCATATTAGAGATCTTCCTTCTAAAAATGGATCAGTTAACCCTGAAGATAAATTTAAAATGATTTGGGAAGTAGATAGTTTTTCAAAAAAATATTTAAAAGAAATAACTGACGCTGCAAAAAAATCAGATAAAATAATTCTAGCTACTGACCCCGACCGTGAAGGTGAAGCAATTGCTTGGCATGTAAAAGAATACTTAGATGAAAAAAAACTTTTAAAAGATAAAAAAATTGAAAGAGTTGTTTTTAACGAGATTACAAAAAAAGCTGTAACCAACGGAATTGACAATCCTAGGAATATTGAGTCAAATTTAGTTGATGCATATATGGCAAGACGTGCACTTGATTATCTTGTTGGATTTAATATATCTCCTATCCTTTGGACTAAATTACCAGGATCAAAATCTGCTGGCAGAGTGCAATCTGTAGCTTTAAGATTATTAACCGAAAGAGAACATGAAATAGAACAATTCATCCCAGAGGAATTTTGGACCCTTAATGTTAATTTTAAAACTATTAATGGTGATATTTTAAATTCCAATTTGGTACTTCTTAATAATAAAAAAGTTGAAAAATTTTCATTCAAAAATAAAGAAGATATTAATGAAGCAACTGAAACAATTAAAATAGGAAAGTATCAAATTACAGATGTAACATCCAAAATTTATACCAGAAATCCTCTTGGTCCTTTTACAACATCAACTATGCAACAAACCGCATCAAGTAAATTAGGTTTTGGTGCATCAAGAACAATGCAAATAGCTCAAAGATTATATCAAGGTATAGATATTGACGGAGATACAGTTGGTTTGATTACTTATATGAGAACTGATGGAACAAACGTGTCAAAAGATGCTATTTCTGATTTTAGAACTTTTATAAAAAGTTCATACGGGGAAAATTATCTACCTAAGGAACCAAACAACTATTCTGGAAAAAAAGCTAAAAATGCCCAAGAGGCACATGAAGCAATAAGACCAACGGATATTACCAGGACACCTGAAAGTATGAAAAAATTTTTAAGCACTGATCAAATTAGATTATATGATCTTATATGGTCACGAGCACTTTCGTCACAAATGGAAGCAGCAAAATTTGACAGAAAAACGATTACAATAACATCTGCAGACTCTCAAAATCAATTTAAATGCTCTGGATCTACAATTAAATTTGATGGATTCTTAAAATTAACGAGAATAGAAGATGAAGATGAAAAAATTTTACCTGATGTCAAAAAAGAAGAAGTCTTAATAAAAGAATTTATTGATGAACAACATTTTACTCAACCACCTCCAAGATATTCAGAAGCTAGTCTAGTAAAAAAACTTGAAGAGTTAGGTATTGGAAGACCATCAACTTATGCAAGTATTATATCTGTAATATCGAACAGAGGATATGCTGACGTTGTTAATAAACGTTTTTTTCCAACAGATAGGGGTAAATTATTATCAGCTTTTTTAGAAAAGCTTTTTGCAAAATATGTAGATTACGGATTTACTGCAGGACTAGAAGAACAATTGGATGATATTACATCAGGAAAAGAAGAATGGATAAAAGTACTTGAAAATTTCTGGAAAGACTTCAATCATAATGTTTCAGATGTCAAAGAGAAAAGAACAAGAGAAGTATTAGATCTTTTAAATGAAAGTTTAGGTGAATTAATCTTTGAGTCTGACAAAAATGGAAAAATAAATAGAAAATGCAAGTTATGTACTACTGGTGAATTGAGTCTCAAAAATAGCTTTAGAGGTGGAGCGTTTATAGGATGTTCAAATTATCCTGATTGTAAATTTACACGTCCTCTTTCAAAATCAAAAGCAAACGATCAAATTGCTTTAGCTGAACCTAAACTGATTGGGCAAAATAATTATGGAAAAGATATATACTTAAAAAACGGTAGATTTGGTCCATATCTTCAATATGAAATATTAGAAAATGAAGTGAAAACCAAAAAAACTAAAAAGAAAAAAGAGAATAATAATTTTAAAAATGTCTCTATTCCTAAAGGAATAGAAATAGATCAAATTAATTTAGAAAAAGCAAAATATTTATGTTCTCTTCCAAAAATAATTGGTCAACATCCAGAAAGTGGAAAGGACATTACGGTAAATTCTGGTAGATTTGGACCTTATCTAAAATGCGAAAATAAATCAGCTAGACTTGAGAATGTTGAGGAACTTTTTACAATTGGATTAAATAGAGCGATAACCTTAATTGCTGAGGCTAAACCAGGAAGAATATCATCTTCATTAATAAAAGACCTTGGAGAACATCCAGAAGATAAAAAACCTGTAAGAATTATGAAAGGCCAGTATGGACCTTATATAAAATATAAATCTTTGAATGCTACGATCCCAGAAGAAAAAGATCCAACCGAATTATCTATGGAAGAAGCTCTAATTTTGATAGAAAAGAGGAAGGAATACGATAAAAATAAAAAAAAAGGAAGAAAATGAGTAAAATTTATACTTTAATAATTGCTCTTTTTTTATTGTCATCATGTGAGGCAATAAAAAAACCTGAACTCACAAAACCATTCGGTAAATGTCCACCTCAAGATGAAAGAACATTGAAAGATATATTTTGTAGAGAATAGTGTGCAAATGGAAATAGAAAAAAAATTAAAAGAACTAAACATTATTTTACCAAGCGCTCCAGATCCTGTCGGATCCTACGTTGCAAGCAAAATAGTTGGTAAATTACTTTATATTTCTGGGCAAATCTCAATTGACTCAAACGGTAAACTGATAAAGGGCAAACTAGGCAAGGACCTAAATGTAGAAGATGGTTATAATGCTGCATCTCGATGTGCACTCAGTATAATATCTCAAGCAAAAAAATGTTTGTCTAATGATTTTTCAAAAATTAAATCATGCATTAAACTTACTGGTTTTGTAAATTCTACTGAAGATTTTACAGATCAGCCAAAAGTTATTAATGGAGCTTCAGATACGATCGTAAAAATTTTTGGAGATTCTGGTATGCATACAAGAGCTGCAATAAGTTCAAATAGTTTACCCTTAGGTGTAGCAGTCGAGGTAGATGCTATTTTTGAATTAAATTAATTTATCTTCCAATTCCGAAATATTTTATATTTTGTTTATTGATTTTGTCAGGTGAATAAATATTTCTCATATCATAAACGATAAAATTTTTCTTTTTAACTACTTTTCTTAAATCAATTAGTTTCAATTCATTCCACTCAGTATGAATTATAATTAAGTCAGACATTACACAAGCGTCTTTAATTGTATTTTTAAATTCGACATTTTTCAATTTTTCAAATTCATTTTTTTTTCCAGTTGGGTCATAGTATTTTATTTTAGCACCCTTCTTATTTAAATATGGAATCATTTTCAAACAAGCAGATTCTCTCATATCATCCGTATTAGCTTTAAATGTAACTCCTAAAAATGTGATTTTTTTATTTTTTATTTTATTTTTTAAAATATAATTAATTCTTTTTAAAAGTAACTGAGATCTATTTTCATTTGAATTGATAACTGTATTTATAACAGATAATGATGTTTTAGTTTTCTTCGCGGTAGCGACTAGAGCTCTTGTATCCTTTGGAAAACATGAACCACCATAAGGTGGTCCGGCTCTTAAAAATCTTCCACCTATCCTTTTATCGGTACCCATTCCAATTGATACATCTTCAATGTTAACATTCAATTTTTCACATAAATTGGCTAATTCATTAATAAATGTAATCTTAGTAGCAAGGAAAGCATTTGACGCATATTTAATTAATTCTGCTGCACGTCTTGAAGCATTTATGTATTTAGCTCCTTTTGAAATTAAGGGTAAATATAAATTTTTTAATATTTTATTGGATTTTTTATTGGATGTTCCAATTACAACTCTATCAGGATAAATAAAGTCTCTTATAGCTTCACCTTCACGTAAAAATTCAGGATTAGATACAACACTAAATAATTTTTTTTTTACTTTTTTAGAAATGAGTTTTTCCAATTTGTCACCAGTCATAACTGGTACAGTAGATTTATTCATTATTATTTTAAAAGACTTAATGTTTTTACTTATTTCTTTTGCTACAGAAATAACTTGGGATAAATCCGCTTCATAATTATTTTTTTTAGTTGGGGTTCCAACACAAATAAAAATTATATCTGATTTTTGAACAGATTCCGCCAAATTTGTTGAAAATTTTAATCTCCCAGCTTTATAATTTTTTTTAACTAATTCCTCTAAACCTGGCTCATAGATCGGGATAATTGATTTTTTTAATTGATTTATTTTTGATATATTTTTATCTACGCATATAACATCATTGCCTAAGTCAGCAAAACATACGCCACTTACAAGACCAACGTAGCCAGTACCAATCATACATAATTTCATAATTTAGAAATTTCTAATGAAGAATTAATATAGCCTTTCATAGTCCCACAGTCTAAATATTTTCCGGCAAAATTATGGCCTATGAAATTATAATCAGATTTGATTAATTCTCTAATTGAGTCTGTAATGTGTATTTCTCCACCAACTCCTTTTTTTTGTTTTTCAAGTTTCTTAAAAATATCTTTTGGTAAAATATACCTTCCTATTACAGCATTATTGGATGGTGCATTTTTTTTGTTTGGTTTTTCAATAACGTCTTTAATAAAAAAATTTCTTCTATTTATTTTTTTTTTTATAGAAAATATACCCCATCTACTTACATCTTCTCTTTTAACTTTAATAGATGCCATAATTGAGCATTTAAATTTTTTATAGAGTAAAATCATTTCTTTTGAACAATTTTTTTTGATAATTAAATCGTCAGGAAATAAGATTAAAAAATGTGAACCACTAATAAGATTTTTTGTTTTTAAAATCGCATCACCAGTGCCGAGTGGTTTATTTTGGTAAATAAATTTAATCTTATTTTTATATTTTAATATTTTATTATACTCAAATTTTACTCGTTTATCTTTTTTTTTCTTAATTATTTTTTTATAGAATTTATCATTATAAAAATATTTCTTTATAATTTTTTTTTTATTCGAGATAATAAAAATTATTTCTTTAATTCCTGCATTTATACATTCATCTAAAATATATTCTAATCCAGGTTTACCATTTATAGGCAAAAGCTCTTTTGGCAATATACTTGTTAAAGGCAACAATCTTGTACCTAATCCTGCAAGTGGTATAATTGCTTGTTTGATCATAATATTATATTTAATCAAGTATCATATATGAAAATTTTTAAAAGCTTTAATATATTAAATCAACAAATTAACTTTAATGAGAGTATTGGATTTGTACCAACCATGGGGTCATTACATGAAGGTCATTTATCATTAATTAAATTATCTAAGTCTAAAACTAAAAAAACATTAGTAAGTATTTTTATTAATCCATCTCAATTTAATGATAAGAAAGATTTTACACGGTATCCAAGAAATTTTAAAAATGATATTTCTATTCTTAAAAAATTAAAAGT
Organism: uncultured Pelagibacteraceae bacterium; assembly: GCA_902631595.1. Taxonomy (GTDB): domain Bacteria; phylum Pseudomonadota; class Alphaproteobacteria; order Pelagibacterales; family Pelagibacteraceae; genus Pelagibacter. The sequence goes on from CACOZH010000002.1 coordinate 54,453, forward strand.
TGACTACGTTTTTCTGCCAAGAAGTAAAGAAATTTATAAAAAAGGTATTAATAAAAAATTCAAGATCACTAAAAAAGATATAGTTTTGTGTGCAAAATATAGAAAAGGACATTTTCAGGGAGTTTTAGCAGTTATGAATAGATTTATGCACAACATTAATGCATCACATGTATTTTTAGGAAAAAAAGATTTTCAACAAATATATTTAATTAAGAAATATTTACAAAAAAAATTTAAATTTAAAATAGTTTCTTGTAAAACAATTAGAAATTCAAATAAATTACCATTGTCTTCAAGAAATATTTTGCTGACAAATAAATTTATAAAAAAGTCCGAAAAAATTTCAAAATTACTATTTAATTTTAAAAAAAAATTATCCTCAAATTTTGGAAATATAAAATTATTTAAATTATATAAATCTCAAATCAGAAATCTTTGTGATGAAATCGAATACTTAGAAATAAGAAACTCTAAAAATTTATCAAAAAATTTTTCAAAGAAAAATTTTAGAATATTTATTGCTTACCAGCAAAATAGTATAAGATTAATTGATAATATTTAATCAATAAAAAAAATAAGCACCTATTCCAAGAAATGATAAAAATCCTATAACATCTGTTATTGTTGTAACAAAAACGCTTGATGCTATTGCCGGATCCACTTTAAATTTTTTTAAACTTATTGGTATAAGTATTCCAAACAGTCCAGCAACTATCATATTTAAAACCATTGAAATTGAAATTATTAACGACAAAATTGAGTCTTGAAACCAAAGTTGAACAATCGCTGCGCTTATAATTGCAAAAATTATTCCATTTAAAATGCCTATAGAGAATTCTTTAATAATATTCTGTGAAAAATTATTTTCTGTTAAATCGTTTGTTGCAATTGCCCTAACTGTAACAGCAAGTGTTTGCATGCCAGCATTACCTCCCATTGAAGCTACAATTGGCATTAAAAAAGCTAATGCTACCATTTGTTCAATAGTTGCGCCAAATAAACTTATCACCCATGTTGCCAAAAAAGCAGTAAATAAATTTAGTAATAACCAATTAAATCTTCTTTTTGTTTTAGTCATTATTCCATCAGTTATTTCTTCATCACCAACTCCTGCTAGTCTTAAAGCATCCTCTTCAGCCTCTTCGGCTAATACCGTTAATACATCATCATTTGTTATCATCCCAACAAGTTTATCATTTTTGTCAACTACACATGCAGAATTAAGATTATAATTTTCAAACATACGGCCCACTTCTTCTCTATCCATATCTACAGGAATTAAAATTTGCGTTTCATTTGTAATTGAAATCATTTTTGTATCTCTTGGTGTCCTTAATACTTTTGATGATGGAACAGTTCCAATAGGTTTAAATTCATTATCAACTATAAAAATTTCTAAAAACTCCTCAGGTAAGTCTCTATTTTCTCTTAAATAATCAATAGTTTGGCCAACAGACCAATTACTTGGAATCGCTGTAAATTGTCTTTGCATTAATCTTGCAGCACTATCTTCCGGATAACTCAAACTTTCTAGTAAAACAAATCTATCTTTTGGTGGTAGAGAGCTTAAAACATTATTTTTATTTTTTTCGTCTAAATTTTCTAAAATTTTAATTGCATCATCTGAGTCAAGATTCTTTAAAATAAAAACTATGCTTTCATTTGATAAATATTTGGTTATTTCAGTTTGAATAGCTTCATTTAATTCAATAAAAATAGATGGGTCAATTTTAAAATTTGAGAGTTTTATTAAGTTTTCTCTATCGTCTTGAGACAAATGTTCTATTATATCAGCTGCATCAGCAGGATGCATTTCTTTGAAAGAATTATTAATAAAAGATGCGTCACTAATGGAAATTTTTTCAGTAATTACTTTTATATATTCCTTATTAAATTCAAAATTAACAATTTTATCTTTGTTTTTTTTTATTAAACTCATGATCGATATTTCTAGTTTTTTTGAGCGATATCCTTATATTACAAATTTAATATGAGTATAGAGATAAAAAGATCAGTAAAACCAGTAGAATATAATGATGCAATTAGTTTACTTGAAAAAAGGTTATCAAAAGTAATAAATAATACTGAAAAAGAATTAATTTGGTTTCTAGAGCATGAAGAAGTTTATACAGCTGGCACAAGTTTTAACCAATCAGATATTTTAGATAAATCAATTAAAGTTATTAAAACATCTCGTGGTGGAAAAATTACTTGCCATTCACCAGGTCAGTTGATTTGTTACTTAGTAATAGATTTAAATAAAAGAAAAAAAGATATAAGAAAATTTATTATTAATTTAGAAAATTCAATTATTGATACATTAAAAGAATTTAAAATAGCTAGCAATAGTGATCGTAAAAATATTGGTATATGGACAATGCATAATAATGAGTCTAAAAAGATTGCAGCAATAGGGATTAAAGTAAAAAAATGGGTTACCTATCATGGATTTTCAATAAATATTAGCAATGATCTTAATTGTTTTAAAAAAATTAAACCCTGTGGATTAAATAATAAAAAAATTATTGGGCTAAATGACCTATCTAAAATTAAATACTCAGAATTTATAGATGTTTTAAAAGAAAATTTAACTACAAATCTATCTGTTTCAAATTATTTTTAATTAAAAAATTTTTAAAATAATCAGGTAATATAGCCTTAAAATTATATTTTTTATTATTTAAAATAAATTTTAACTCATACGCATGTAGCATTAAATGATTATCTTTATTAGGTTTATTAATATAGTATTTCATATCACCTACGATTGGACATTTTAGATCAGTGAGATGTTTTCTAATTTGATGTTTTCTTCCAGTGATCGGTTTTAATTTAAATAATGTATAATTTTTGTTATTATCAATTTTTTGAAAATGAGTAATCGCTCTTTCTAAAATTTTTTTATTACCTTCATATCTTATCAAATTATTGTCAATCTTATCTTTGTACTTATCAGTATGTCCAAAAGATAGAGCAATATATGTTTTGTGTATTTTTCTTATTCTAAAGAGACTAGTAAGTTGTTGCGCGGTACTACGATTTTTTGCAATAATTATTACTCCTGAGGTATCTTTATCTAGTCTATGAACTATGTATGGTTGGGAATTTTCAAAATATTTACTGTTCGAAAAAATATTTATTAAATTTTCTTTAATTTTTGTCCCCCCTTGAACAGCTAAGCCACTTTTTTTATTTATTACGATGAAATCTGAATTATTTTCAATTACTGAATTTTCAGTTTCTTTAATTATTTTAGTTTTTGGTTTATATTTCTTTGTGTCTTGAGATAAATTTTTATAAGAAAAATTATATAAATATATTTGATCAAGTTTATTTAATTTATAAGAACTCTTAACTTTTCTTTTGTTAACCTTAATTTTTCCTTTTCTAAGATCTTTTTCAATTAAACTTTGCGGTATTTTATTTAGATTATTTTTAATCCACTTATCTATTCTTAAGCCAATTGAGGACTCATCTATTTTTATTACCTCTGGCATTTATATATTAAATTTTTTTAAGCTGTTTTTTCTACAGGCGCTTGTTCTTTACCTTTATTCTCTGTTTTTTTCTTTTTGTCTACACGCTTAGCCTCAACGTCTCTATCAACAAATTCTATAATTGCCATAGGTGCATTGTCCCCATACCTGTAACCTGCTTTGATAATTCTTGTATAACCGCCTTTTCTTGTTTCGTATCTTTTTGATAACTTCTTTCTAATTTTATTTACGGTTTCAATATTTTGTAATTTTGAAACAAGTCTCTTAGTATTTGCCAAGGTATCATTTTTGCCAATTGTGATCAATTTTTCTGCTTGCGGTCTTAAAACTTTTGCTTTTGGGAGAGTTGTTGTAATTTGCTCATATTTAACCAGTGAGTTAAGCATATTTTTAATTAAAGCTTTTCTATGTTCAGACGTTCTATTTAGTTTTTTATTTCCTATTTTATGTCTCATTTATTAAATTGCATCCTCAAGTTTTTTTGATAATTCTGCAATGTTGTCTGGAGGCCAATTTGGTATTTCCATTCCAAGATATAAAGACATTCCACTTAAAACCTCTTTAATTTCGTTTAATGATTTTCTTCCAAAATTTGGTGTTCTTAACATTTCACCTTCAGATTTTTGTACTAAATCACCAATATAAATTATGTTATCGTTTTTTAGGCAGTTCATAGATCGAACAGATAGCTCAAGTTCATCAACTTTTCTTAGTAGATTTTGATTGAATTCTGGTTCTTTAGGTTGGTCTTGAATCTTGATTTCTTGCGGCTCATCAAAATTGACAAACATTCCAAGCTGATCTTGAAAGATTCTTGCAGAATAGGCCAAAGCATCTTCAGCTGTTATTGAACCATTGGTTTCTATTTCCATAGTTAATTTGTCATAATCTAATGCTTTTCCTTCCCTCGCAGTGCTTACAGAGTAAGAAACTTTTTTAACTGGACTGAATAAAGAGTCAATTGGTATTAAACCTAATGGAGGTTCTTCAGGCTTGTTTAGCTCAGCAGAAACATAGCCTTTTCCATTACCTACAAAAAGTTCCATGTGAAAATTTGTATTTTCATCTAAATTACATATTACTAGATTAGGGTTAAGAATTTCAATATCTGGGATAGGTGTAATTTGAGATGCTTTAATTTCACCAGGACCCTTAGCTTCTAATATTAGTTTTTTATTTCCTTCGGAGTTACTTTTGAGAGCTAAAGATTTTATATTTAATACAATATCTGTCACATCTTCTCTAACGCCTTTAATTGAACTATACTCATGCTGAACTCCATCTATTTGGATTGCTGTTACAGCCGTTCCTCTGATTGATGAAAGTAAAATTCTTCGTAAAGAATTACCTATGGTTAAGCCGTATCCCTTTTCTAATGGCTCAGCTATTACCTTCGCAAAAGTTTTATCATCGTTCTGGTCAACATCTATTTTTGAAGGTTTGATTAATGATTTCCAGTTTTTTAAATTTACATTGCTAGTTTCCATGTCTTAAACTCTCCTTTTTTTTGGTGGTCTTGTTCCATTATGAGGCATTGGTGTGGTATCTTTAATAGAAGTAATTTTGAAACCTCTTGCCTGCAATGCTCGTAAAGCAGTTTCTCTTCCTGAGCCAGGACCTTTAACTTCAACTGATAAAATTTTCATTCCACATTCAAGTGCTTTTACCGCAGCAGCATCAGCGGCTACTTGAGCAGCGTATGGAGTTGATTTTCTAGATCCTTTAAAACCTTTTTGTCCAGCTGATGCCCACGAAACAACATTTCCATTTGTATCAGCTATTGAGATTATTGTGTTATTAAATGTTGATTGAACATATGCAACACCGTTAAGAATATTTTTTTTTACTTTTTTTTTTGAATAAGCTTTTTTTTTTGGAGCTTCTTTATCAGTATTAGTATTTTTTTTTTCTTCTTTTGCCATTTTATTATTTTTTAAGTGGAGTTAATTTCTTGCCAGCGATAGCTATGGCTTTTCCTTTTCTTGTTCTAGCATTGCATCTTGTTCTTTGACCTCTAACAGGTAGTTTTTTTTTATGCCTTGATCCTCTATAACAAGCTAGATCAATAAGTCTTTTTATGCTTAAGGAGTTATCTCTTCTTAAGTCACCTTCGACTGTAAAATTTCCATCAATATATTCTCTAATTTTTAGAATTTCATCGTCAGTTAGTTCATTAACTCTTTTTGTTGCCGGTATGCTTAAAGCTGTGCATATTTTAGAAGAAAATTTATCTCCTATACCGTATATATATGTAAGTCCTATATGAACTAGTTTATTCTGTGGAATATTAACACCTGCAATACGAGCCATAATTTTTGTGATAAATTGTGCCTTTTATATAATAAGTTTTATCAAAGTCAATGTCTTAAACATTGATAAAAGTGTCTATTTTTCTTGTTATTTGATCAATTTCAAGACTTCCATCGATTTCATGAAAATTTGAATTTTTAGAATAGAACTGCAATACAGGCTCTGTTGTTTGCATGTATGTGTCATATCTTCTTAAAATTGTATTAAGTTCATCATCACTTCTATTTTCTATAGATTTTCTTTTTTCAATTCTTTTTACTATTGTATCTTTGTTGACATTAAGAAAGAAAATAATATCAATTTTTTGATTTGAATCTTTAAGTAATAGATCTAAATTTTTTGCCTGTGTTAATGATCTAGGATATCCATCAAAAATTAATTTATTTTTTTTTTGTGGGTCAAAAATAATTCTTTTGATAAGTTCGTTCACTATTTTGTCATCAACAAATTTACCATAATTCATATCGTTAATTATAAGTTTTCCTATATCTGTCTCCTTTTTAATTTCCTCTCTAAGCATTTCTCCAGTTGAAACTTGAATGCCATTAGTAACTTTAACCAAATATTTAGATTGAGTACCCTTTCCAGCACCTGGTGGGCCAAATAATATAATGTTCACTTATTTTCCAAATTGCGTTTTTTTTATTAATTGCTCATATTGAGAACTCATTAATCTTGTTTGAATTTGTGTAACTGTATCTATTGCAACCACAACAACAATCAATATTGAAGTTCCTCCTAAATAAAAAGGTATAGGATAATTTGCAATTAAAAATTCAGGCATCAAACAAACTAATGTTAGGTATAGAGCACCTATTGTTGTTAACTTTGTCAAAATATTTTCAATATATAAAGCTGTACTTTCGCCAGGTCTTATACCTGGTATAAATCCCCCATACTTTCTTAAATTTTCAGCGGTTTCATTTGGATTGAAAGTTATTGAAGTGTAAAAAAAAGTGAAGAATATTATTCCTGAAGCATATAGGAGCATATAAAGAGGCTGACCTTGTGAAAAGAAAGACGCCAAATTAAGAAATGTTTCATTTTGAGAAACATTAAAATTTGAGAATGTAATTGGCAACAATAGTAATGCGGATGCAAAGATTGCTGGTATTACTCCTGCCGAATTTATTTTCAATGGTAAATGTGATGAGTCACCACCATAAATTTTATTTCCAACCTGTCTTTTAGGATAATTAATAGGTATTTTTCTTAGAGCTCTTTCCATAAAAACAATAAACATTATTGTTAAGATCAATATTACAAATATTGATATAATAACTATTGTTGATAGAGCGCCAGTTCTTCCTAATTCAAAAGTTGTAGCAAGTGCTCGTGGAATTTCAGCAACTATTCCTGAAAAAATAATCAGTGAAATACCGTTACCTATACCTCTTTGTGTAATTTGTTCACCCAACCACATTAAAAACATTGTTCCAGCTACTATTGTTGTTACTGTTGAAATTTTAAAAAATACCCCTGGATTAATTACTAGATTAGCTGATGACTCTAAACCAACTGATAATCCATATCCTTGTACAGTAGCTAATAAAACTGTTCCATAACGAGTTATTTGTGTAATTTTTTGTCTACCTTTTTCCCCTTGTGATTTTAAATTTTTAAAATAATCAGAAACACCAGTTAGTAACTGCACTATGATTGATGATGAAATATATGGCATTATTCCCAAAGCGAAAATTGCCATTCTGCTTATGGCGCCTCCTGCAAAAACATTAAACATACCGAGCAAACCTTTTTGATTTCCCTCCATTAAAATTTGAAGTTGATTTGGATCTATGCCTGGTAATGGAACAAAAGTTCCGAGTCGATAGATTGCTAAAATAAAAATTGTGAATAATATTCTATTTCTTAAATCGTTTTGGTTGCTTGCGCTCATTACACAGTATCTTTAATTGAGGAAATTGACCCTGATTTTGAAAGTTTGTCCTTTGCTGATTTTGATAATAGGTTTGTATCAATATTTACTTTAATGTTAATATTTCCTTTGCCTAAAATTTTGAAGTATTTTACACTTTTTTTAATTATTTTCTTTGATTGCAGAAGATTTAAATCAATTTTATCTGATGCAGAAATAATCTTTTTATCTATTAAAGATTGGATTTTATCTAAATTAATGATCGCAGTTTTTTTTTTATTATTCAAAGAGTTGAAGCCTCTTTTCGGCAGTCTTCTATAAAGAGGCATCTGACCACCCTCAAAACTTTTTATTGCGACTCCACTTCTTGATTTTTGACCCTTAACTCCTCTACCTGAGGTTTTTCCTTTCCCGCTACCTATTCCTCTTCCAATTCTTTTTTTTGTCTCTTTTGTTTTAACTTTTGTGTTTAACCTCATTTTAACCTCTTTTTTCTACAATCTCAGATATTTTTTTATTTCTCGAATAAGAAATTGATTTTGGAGAATGTTGTAATTTTAATGCTTTAACACATGCTCTAATGACGTTATGTGGATTTCCTGTTCCTAGAGATTTAGCAACAATATCTTTTATACCTAAAACTTCGCATATTGCTCTTATTGGACCACCAGCAATTATACCTGTACCTTTAGGAGCTGATCTTAATAAAACTTTTCCAGCGCCATCTTTACTATAAACATCATGATGAATTGTTCTTCCATCTCTTAGTGGTATTTTAACTAGTTTTCTTTTAGCTAATTCATTGGCTTTTTTTATAGCATCAGGCACTTGTTTGGCTTTTGCGTGGGCTATTCCAATTTGCCCATTTTGATTTCCTACAACAACTAATGCTGAAAAACCAAATCTTCTTCCACCTTTAACTACCTTTGTTATTCTATTTATATGTACTAACTTTTCAATAAAATCGTTATTATTATTTTTTTCCATAATTAAAATTCCAATCCATTTTTTCTAAGCGTTTCAGCAAAAATTTTAATCCTACCGTGATATTTGTATATACCTCTATCAAAATATACTTTTGTAATGTTTTTATCTTTAGCTTTTTCAGCTAATTTTGTTGCAACAATTTCTGATAATTCAGATTTTTTTTTCTTTGAATCTTTTAAAATATTTGAATTTGAAGTTGCCGATATAAGTGTCTTATTATTTTTGTCATCTATTATTTGAGCGGAAATATTTTTTGTTGACCTTGAAATAGTCAATCTCATTCTATTGTTTGGATTATTTTTTTTTAATTTGTTTCTAATTCTAAATTTTTTTCTATTTTTAGTATCTAGCTTCATTATTTCTTTTTCCCTTCTTTTCTTAATATATATTCACCTTGTTCTTTGATACCTTTTCCCTTGTATGGTTCCGTTGGTTTGAATGATTTAATTTTAGATGCAACTGATCCAACCAATTGTTTATTCGAGCCACTAATTTTAATAATTGTTTGCTTTTCAACAACGACTTTAATTCCTTCTGGTATATTGTAGTTAACATCATGACTAAAACCTATTTGAAGATTTAGAATGCTACCTTTAACAGCAGCTCTAAATCCAACACCGGTGAGTTCTAGTATTTTTGAATATCCTTCATTAATTCCAATAATAGCATTATTTATTAAACTTCTATTTAAACCCCAAATTCTTTTTGTTTCTTGGTTAATCACTTTAGGTTTAATTGATACTTCCTTGCCATCTTTAATATTTAATTCGAAGGTGTTTATATCCATTAACAAATTATTTTTTCCCATTGGTCCTTCCATTTTTAAGTTAGAACCCTCAAGAGACACTTTTACTTTTTCAGGGATTGATATATTTATTTTTCCAATTTTTGACATTAAAATACCTTACAGATTATTTCACCACCTACTTGGTTTTTTCTTGCGTCTTGATCAGTCATAACTCCTTTTGGAGTTGAAATTATTGCAATACCCAAACCATTACTTACTTTGGGTAAACTTTCTGCACTTGAGAATATTCTTCTTCCCGGTTTTGATACTCTTTGAATGGAATTAATTACTGGGTTGCCTGAATTATATTTTAGATCAATTAATAATGAATCTTTTCCATTAATACTATCTATTTTATAATCAATTATATATCCCTCATTTTTAAGAACATCGGCAATTTTAGTCTTAAATTTAGAAGAGGGTATTTCAACTTTTTTATAATTTCTTAAGCTAGCATTTTTAATCCTAGCTATCATATCACCTATTGGATCACTTAGACTCATTTATACTCCTTTACCAACTTGATTTTACCATTCCAGGGATTTTCCCCTCTAGTGTTAATTTTCTTAAAGCAATTCGAGATATCTTTAATTTTCTATAAACACCATGAGGTCTGCCTGTTATTTGACATCTGTTAACCACTCGTGTTTTTGCAGAGTTTCTTGGTAGTTTAGATAATTTTTGTTGTGCCTTAAATCTTTCTTCTAATGGAAGTTTCTTATCCATTATTATTTTTTTCAAATTATTTCTTTTATTGTAGAATTTTTTTGAGAGTTTAATTCTTTTATTATTTTTATTTACTGAGCTCAGTTTAGCCATTAGTTAGCCTCCTTTTCTATAAACGGAAAATTAAATTGTTTTAATAACTCATAACTATGATTTTTATTTAAAGATTTTATAACTACCGTAATATCGAGACCACGAATTTTTTCAACCTTATCAAAATTTACTTCAGGAAAGATAATATGTTCTTTAATACCAAATGTGTAATTACCAGTTTTATCAAAACCTTTAGAAGATAAACCTCTAAAATCTTTAATACGAGGAAGTGCTATATTTACTAACCTATCTAGAAATTCATACATTCTGTCTTTTCTCAAAGTCACTTTTAATCCAGCGCTTGTTCCTTTTCTTGTTTTAAAATTTGAAATTGATTTTTTAAATTTTGTTACAACAGGTTTTTGTCCTGTTAACATAGACAAATCATTTTCACATGCTTTAATTATTTTTGTGTCATTACCATCTAAACCAAGTCCCATATTTATAACAATTTTTTCAATTTTAGGGCTCATATTTATATTTTTGTAGCCAAATTTTGATTTTAAACTTGGTACAATACTTTTCTGATATATTTCTTTTAATCTAGGTGTCATGTTTTATTCTTTTCCTTTTTTTCAGTTGTTGATTTCTCAACAACCATCAAGTTCGAAATATTTATGAAATTTTCTTTTGTTATTATTCCACCTTTTTTTTCCTTTGTAGTTTTCATGTGTTTTTTAACTAAATTTAATCCTTTTATTTTTGCTCTATTTTTTGGTCTGTCAATTTCAATTACTTCTCCATCTTTATTTTTGTCTTTTCCAATTAAAACTTTAACTTTTAATCCCTTTTTAATCATTTATAAAACCTCTGGAGCTAATGAGATAATTTTCATCTGCCCTCTTAATCTAAGCTCTCTAGTTACAGGTCCAAAAATTCTGGTACCTATAGGTTCACCTTTATCATCTGTTAGTACCGCTGCATTATTATCAAATTTAACTTTTGAGCCATCATTTCTATAAATCCCCTTTTTAACTCTAACAACAACAGCATTATGAACTGACCCTTTTTTTACTTTACCTTTAGGTATAGCTTCCTTAACAGAAACTTTAATAATATCTCCAATACTTGCATATCTTCTTTTTGAACCACCTAATACTTTAATACATTCCACTTTTTTAGCTCCTGTGTTGTCAGCAACTGTCAATTCTGTTTGAACTTGTATCATGCCTTATCCTCTATCACTGTAAACCTTTTTGTTTTTGAAATTGGCCTCGTCTCTATAATAGCTACCTTATCACCTTCCTTAAAAGAATTTTTTTCGTCATGTACATGGTATTTTTTTTTTGTCATTACTACTTTTTGTAACGTTGGATGTTTAAATTTTCTTTCAACAACAACCGTTATTGATTTGTTTCCCTTATCGCTTACGACTACTCCCTCTAAAATCTTTTTAGGCATGTTTTCCTTTCATAATCGTTTTTAATCTTGCTATGTTTTTTCGTGTCTCTTTAAATTTGGCTGGACTTTTTAGCTGTCCGTTGTTTTTTTGAAACCTTAAATTGAATAAATCTTTTTTAAAATTTTCTAAATTTTTCAAAATTTCTGTTTCAGATAATTTTTTTATGTCTTTCTTTTTCATTATATTCTCTTAATAAATTTGCATTTTATTGGTAGTTTTGCAGATGCTTTATATAAGGCTTCTTTCGCTGTCTGCTCTGATACGCCATCAACTTCAAAAAGAATTCTTCCAGGTTTTACTCTACATGCCCAAAATTCTGGAGATCCTTTTCCTTTACCCATTCTTACCTCTGTAGGTTTTTTTGAAACTGGAATATTTGGAAAAATTCTTGTCCAAACACGCCCTTGTCTCTTCATATGTCTTGTTAAAGCAACCCTTGCTGCTTCTATCTGCTTGGATATTACTCTATCTGGTTGTATAGCTTTTAAACCATATGCTCCATAATTCATTAAGTTACATCTAGATGCAACGCCGTGTATTCTTCCTTTGTGTGCTTTTCTAAATTTTGATCTAGTTGGTTGCAACATAATTAATTTTTATTAGTCTCTTGACTAAACTCCCTAGTAAATATTTCTCCTTTATAAATCCAAACTTTAACCCCAATTATACCGTAAGTTGTTAAAGCTTCAGACTCAGCATAATCAATATCAGCTCTTAATGTATGTGAAGGTATGGCTCCATCCCTTAACCACTCTGTTCTTGCTATTTCGTTACCACCTAATCTACCACTAAGAGCAACTTTTATACCTTTTGCACCCAGTCTAATAGCTGATTGCATTGCTCTTTTCATAGCTTTTCTATAAGAAACACGTTTTACAAGTTGTTGGGCAATATTTTCTGCTACTAAATAACTATTAGTCTCAGGTTTTTTTACCTCCTTAATATTTAAAACGACTTCATTGGAGGTAATATCAGATAATTTTTTTTTAATTTTTTCTATGTCACTTCCTTTTTTACCAATTACAAAACCTGGTCTAGATGTATAAATAGTTACAAAGCATTTTTTTGTTGTTCTTTCAATCATAACTTTTGATACTCCAGAATTAACAACGGTTTTTTTAATATGTTCACGAATTTTAAAATCTTCAATCAGATAAGTTCCAAAATTTTTTTTATTGGCATACCAGACTGAGTCCCAGCCTTTATTTATTCCTAATCTTAAGCCTATTGGATTAACTTTTTGACCCATCTTGCTTTAACTCCTTTGTTTTTTCCTTTAAAATAATTGTAACATTTGAATATGGTTTTTTTATTGGAGCTGCTCTACCTTTGGCTCTTGCTCTAAATCTTTTCATTATAATTTGTTTTCCACAATATGCCTCTTGAACAACTAATTTATCAATATCATATTGAAAATTATTTTCAGCATTTGCAACAGCTGATGTTATAGTTTTTTTAATATCTTTTGAAATTCTTTTTTCTGAAAAAGATAAATCTCTTAATGCTTCTTCAGCTTTTTTTCCAACAATGGATCTTAAAATTGGTGAAAGTTTTCTTGTACTTGATCTTATGTTTTTATTAATAGCTTTCACTTCTTTAATATTTAAATTTTTTTTATTCTTGCTCATTTATTTACTTTTTTGCCGCCGTGACAGTTGTTTCTTTTGCTTTTTTATCTGCAGGAGTATGTCCAAAAAATTGTCTTGTGGGAGCAAACTCACCAAATTTGTGACCAACCATATCTTCTGATATAGTTATGGGTATAAATTTTTTTCCATTGTAAATTAAGAAACTTATTCCAACAAAATCTGGCAGTATAGTTGATTTTCTTGACCATGTTTTAATTGGTTTTCGGTTTGGATTATTTTTTTCTTTTTCAACTTTTTTAATCAAACTTTCTTCTACGAATGGACCTTTCCATATAGATCTAGCCATAATTACCTCTTACCTTTTCTCCTAATAATAAATTTATCCGTTCTTTTGTTATCTCTAGTTTTCAAACCTTTAGCTGAAACCCCAGTTCTTGATACTGGGTGTCTTCCACCCGCTGTTTTCCCTTCTCCACCACCATGAGGGTGATCGACAGGGTTCATTGCAACACCTCTAGTGTGAGGCCTTCTACCAAGCCATCTGGATCTTCCAGCTTTACCTATATTTATATTTTTTTGATCCGGATTAGACAAAACACCTATTGTTGCTAGACACCTTGAATCTATTTTCCTTATTTCACCTGATGTCATTTTAATTATTGAGTAGTTTCCATCAAAACCTGTTATTGTAACATTGGCACCAGCAGCTCTCGCAATTTTTCCTCCACCTCCTGGTTGTAATTCAACATTATGGATATTAATACCTACAGGTATATCTTTTAGAGGCAATGCGTTTCCAACTTTAATCTCAGAGTTTGATCCATTTTCGACTATATCTCCAACTTTTATTTTTTGAGGTGCTAGATAGTATGCTCTCTGTCCATCTTCAAATTTTATGAGCATAATATGACATGATCTATTTGGATCATATTCTATTCTTTCTACCGATCCTTTAATATCAAATTTCTTTCTATAAAAATCGATTATTCTGTATTTTTGTTTATGTCCACCGCCATGATTTCTGGAAGTAATTCTTCCTTGATTATTTCTACCTTTTACAGATTTATTTGTGGCGGTGAGTGGCTTATATGGTTTTCCTTTCCATAAATTGGATCTATCAATCAATATTGTTGATCTTGTAGATTTTGTATAAGGTTTATATTGTTTTAAAGCCATTTTTTAAATTCCTGTTGTTAAGTCTATGTTCTGACCTTTTTTTAAAGTGACAATTGCTTTTTTAAATCCAGGAATTTTTACTTTTTTTCCTCGAGTAGATTTAATTTTGTTTTTTTTATTAACTATATTTACTTTTATAACTTCAACTTTGAAAAGTTTTTCAATATTTTTCTTAATCAGTATTTTATTAAGTTTTTTATTTACTTTAAATACAATTTTATTTTGCTCTGACAAATTGGTAGATTTCTCAGTTACTATTGGACTTACAATTTTATCGTATATGTTGAATTTTTTTATCATAAATATTTTTTTTCAAGTTCTTTAATTGAGGTTTCAGTGAAAATTATTTTTTTGTATTTAACAAGATCATAAAGAGCTAGATTTGAAATGTCACACACTTTAACATTTGGGATATTTTTTAATGATTTTCCGATATTGTCATTTGAGGTTTTGTCTAAAATTAATATCGAATTAGTTGCTTCGTATTTTTTTAGTAAAGAGTACATTTCTTTTGTTTTGTTAATTTCTTTAATAAAATCACTAAATAAAAGTAAATCTTTAAGATTATTTTTTTCAGAAATAATTGATGACAGACCTAGCTTTTTTTCTTTTTTATTTAATTTCCTAAATTTATAAGAATTTTCCCCTTTTGGCCCATGTGCTACGCCACCACCAACAAATATAGGAGCTTTTCTACTTGCATGTCTTGCGTTACCGGTTCCTTTTTGAGCGTAAATTTTTGATGTAGAACCAGTTATTTCATTCTTTTGTTTAGTTTTAGCTTTTCTACCTTTGAAATTTGCAATATTTTTATATAAAATTTCACTAATTAGCCTTTTATTAATTTTGTCTGTAAAAATTTTATCGTTGACTTCGAGACTTTTTTTATTTCCATCTAGTGATAATTTATCTAGTTTCATTTTTTATTTCTTTTTTTTATCCGCAATACTCTTTGCCTTTATTGCAGCTTCTAACTTTTGATTAATTGTTAACTTACTAATATTTTTAATTGATTTTGTAACAGTTACCTCGCTATTTTTAGATCCAGGTATTGATCCTTTTATATATAATAATTGGTTATCAGGATCGGTTTTAATTAATTCAAGATTTTGTACAGTTCTATATTTATCTCCCATGTGACCTGCCATTTTTTTATTTTTAAAAACTTTACCTGGATCCTGTCTTTGTCCTGTCGATCCATGAGACCTATGGGATATTGAAACTCCATGTGATGCTCGTAGACCTCTAAAATTGTGTCTTTTCATGGGACCAGCAAAGCCTTTTCCAATTGTTTTAGATTTTACATCTACAAATTTGACATTTTCGAAAATCTCAATACCAAATTCATTACCTTCTTTATATTCTGCTAAATTATCTATTCTTATTTCTTTTAATGTTTTTCTAGGCTCAGTATTTTTTTTTGCGAAAAAACCTTTCATTTGTTTAGTTAATTTAGAATTTTTTATATTTCCAAATCCAATTTGAATTGCAGAGTATCCTCTTATCTCTTTGTTTATAAGAGCTATAACTCTAGCTTTTTCCATTTTTAAAACTGTCACTGGTATTGATAAACCTGAGCTGTAAAATTCTCTTGTCATACCGAGCTTTTTTCCGATAAGTTGTAAGTTGCTCATATTTTTATCTCCACATCTACACCGGATGCCAAATCTAATTTCATTAAAGCTTCAACAGTTTGTGGTGTAGGTTCAATTATATCAATTAATCTTTTATGAGTTCTTGTTTCAAATTGTTCTCTACTTTTTTTATCAATATGAGGAGATCTTAGAACAGTATATCTTTCAATTTTAGTTGGAAGAGGGATTGGACCTTTAACATTAGCACCTGTTCTTTTTACTGTATTTACAATCTCCTCTGTAGACTGATCTAAAATCTTATTGTCGTAAGCTCTAAGTTTAATTCTAATATTTTGATTTTCCATATTATGTTCCTGTTTTTTTTGTTACCTCGTCTTGAACATTTTGTGGTACTTTATCATAATGATCAAAAAACATTGAGTATTGAGCCCTACCTTGAGACATTGATCTTAAGGCATTTATATATCCAAACATATTAGCTAGAGGAACCATTGCAGTAATGACTGTAGCATTTCCTCTCTGCTCTTGAGTACTAATTTGTCCTCTTCTGCTGTTTAAGTCTCCAATTACATCGCCCATATAATCTTCTGGCGTTACAACTTCAACCCTCATTACAGGTTCTAAAAGTTTTAAAGTTGCTTTTTGGCATGCATCTTTAAAACATTGTCTTGAAGCTAATTCAAATGCTAAGACACTAGAGTCTACATCGTGATGCAGTCCATCAACAATTGTCACTTTATAATCAATAATTGGAAAACCAGCTAAAATTCCATTGTCAGAGACACTTTCAATACCTTTTTCAACACCAGGAATAAATTCTTTAGGTATAGCTCCACCTTTAATTTTGTTTTCAACTTCTCTACCTTTGCCAGGCTCAAGGGGTTCTAATTGTAATTTAACTCTGGCAAATTGACCAGCTCCACCACTTTGTTTTTTATGAGTGTAATCAGCCTCTGATGTTCCAAGTATAGTTTCCCGATATGCAACTTGAGGTGCACCAACATTAGCCTCCACTTTAAATTCTCTCTTCATCCTATCTACAATGATATCTAAATGAAGTTCGCCCATTCCTTTTATAATTGTTTGACCAGACTCTTCATCTGATGTTACTCTAAAAGATGGATCTTCTTTTGCTAATCTTCCAAGGGCTTCTCCCATTTTTTCCTGGTCTGCTTTACTCTTAGGTTCAACAGCTATTTCAATTACCGGATCCGGAAACTCCATTGGTTCAAGTAATACTGGATTGTCTTTGTTTGCAAGTGTATGACCTGTAATAGTGTTTTTTAATCCAGCGAGTGCAACAATGTCTCCTGCATTTGCCTCTTTAATGTCTTCTCTAGAATTTGCATGCATTAATAACATTCTTCCTACTCTTTCCTCTTTATCTTTTGAGGTATTATAGATGCCTGTGCCTGATTTAACAGTTCCTGAATATATTCTTATAAAGGTCAAACTTCCTACAAATGGATCATTTGCAACTTTAAAAGCTAGGGCTGAAAAAGGAGCCGTATCCTCAAATTTCATTTCTATTTCATCGTCTGTGTTAGGTTTAGTTCCTTTTATAGATCCTAAATCTTTGGGACTTGGCAGATAATTTACTACTGCATCTAAAAGAGGCTGAACTCCTTTATTTTTAAATGCTGAGCCAGTAATTACGGGTACAAAGCTAAAATTTAAACATCCTTTTCTTATACATCTAATTAAATCATCCTCTTTAATTTCATCCCCGTTCAGGTAACTTTCCATTAATTTTTCATCTTGTTCAACAGCACTCTCAACAAGTTCTTGACGATATTTTTCTGAAATTTCTTTAAGATCCTCAGGAATTTCTTGATGCTCAAACTCAGCACCAAGTGACTCATCTTTCCAGATTACTGCTTTCATTTTAACTAAATCAACAACTCCTTTTAATGATGCTTCAATTCCTACCGGTACTTGTAATACCAGAGGTTTTGCTCCTAATCTGTCTTTAATCATATCAACACATCTAAAAAAATCTGCACCAGTTCTATCTAATTTGTTTACAAAGCATATTCTTGGAACCTTGTATTTATCGGCTTGTCTCCATACAGTTTCTGATTGCGGTTCTACACCAGCTACACCATCAAAAACTGCAACTGCTCCATCAAGAACTTTCAATGATCTCTCTACTTCGATAGTAAAATCCACATGCCCGGGTGTATCTATGATATTAATTCTATGATCTCTCCAAAAACAAGTTGTAGCAGCTGAAGTTATTGTGATGCCTCTTTCCTGTTCTTGTTCCATCCAATCCATTGTAGCTGCGCCGTCGTGTACTTCACCAATTTTATGACTTTTACCTGTATAGTATAAAACTCTTTCAGTAGTGGTTGTTTTTCCAGCATCAATATGTGCCATTATCCCAATGTTTCTGTACTTATCAATATCGTGCGTCCTAGCCATATAATTTTACCATCTGTAATGCGCAAAAGCTTTATTAGACTCTGCCATCTTGTGAGTATCCTCTTTTTTTTTAATGGATGATCCTTTATTATTGTAAGCATCAAAAATCTCATTAAAAAGCTTATCAGACATTGTTTTATCTTTTCTTTTTCTTGATGCATCTATTAACCATCTTAAAGCAAGAGCTTGGGATCTCTTTGGTCTCACTTCAACTGGCACTTGATATGTTGCTCCACCAACTCTTCTTGATCTAACTTCAACTGTTGGTCGTATATTATTAATTGCTTCGTTAAAAACATTTATTGGTTCATCTTTTGATTTTGATTTAATTTTGTTAAGTGCATCATAAACAATTTTTTCTGCAGTAGTTTTTTTTCCATCATACATAATTGAGTTAACTAGTTTTGGTATAATTGAGGATTTAAATTTAGGATCAACAATAGGAATTTTTTTTGGAGCTCTTTTTTTTCTAGACATATATTATTTACCTTTTTTTGCTCCATATTTAGATCTCTGTTGCTTTCTAGCTGATACTCCTTGAGTGTCTAAGTTACCTCTTAATATATGATATCTTACGCCAGGTAGATCTTTAACCCTACCCCCTCTAATTAAAACAACTGAATGTTCTTGTAGATTGTGTCCTTCACCAGGAATATAAGAAATTACTTCATGTCCATTTGATAATCTAACTCTAGCTACCTTTCTTAAAGCAGAATTTGGTTTCTTAGGTGTAGTTGTATAAACTTTTAAACATACTCCTCTTTTTTGAGGTGATTTCTCCAAAGCAGGAACTTTATTTCTAGACTTTGGTCTAATTCTTTTTTTTCTTAGTAATTGGTTTATAGTCGGCATAATATATTTGTTTTTGCTTGGAATGAATTTTATAGCGGCTAGTTTGGCAGCGTTTAGTACAAAGTACTACATTCCAACCAAAAAACATCGCCAAAATACTTAAAAAAATGGATTTGTCAAACTAAAAGGGTCTTAAAAAGTGTTGATTTTACTGATTTGTAGGCTGATTTTCTAAAGTTTCCTGCTTATCTTTTTCAGCTAGGAATGACTTATCATCTTGAACAGCTTTTGAGTTCCATGAAACTTTTACTGAGCCGGTTCCAGCTGGTACTAATCGTCCAACTATAACATTTTCTTTTAAGCCCTTAAGTTTATCTGTTTTTCCTCTAATTGCTGCATCTGTTAGTACTCTTGTTGTTTCTTGAAACGAGGCTGCGGATATAAATGACTCGGTCTGTAATGATGCTTTTGTGATACCCATTAAAATTCTTTCTCCAATTGCAGCATTCTTTTTGTCAGCTATTAATTTAGAATTAATTTCATCAAAAGTTGTCTTTTCCACAATTTCACCTGGTAGGAAGTTTGAGTCTCCTGGAATTTTAATTTCAATTTTTTTAAGCATTTGTCTTAAAATAACTTCTATATGTTTGTCGTTAATTATTACACCTTGTAACCTATAAACTTCTTGAACTTGATTAACAAAATATTCAGTTAATTCTTTTATACCTAAAATTCTTAGGATATCATGTGGTAAAGGTTGACCATCTAATAGATACTCTCCTTTTTTAATCTTCTCACCTTGATTAAAATTAATATGTTTACCTTTTGGAATTAAGTATGTCGAACTATCGCCATTTTCACCTTCAATTGTTATTCTTTGTTTACCTCTTACTTCTTTTCCAAATATAACTTTTCCATCGTTTTCAGCAATTATTGCGCTATCCTTAGCTTTACGTGCCTCGAATAGTTCAGCTACCCTAGGAAGTCCTCCAGTGATATCTTTTGTTTTAGAAGTTTCTTTAGGCAATCTTGCAATTACGTCTCCAGCATGTATTTTTTGTCCATCTGAAACAGATAATATTGAGTCAGGGACTAAATAATATCTCGCTTCGTTGTCATCAGCTTTTTTAATAACGTTACCTTTTTCATCTCTCAAAGTAATTCTGGGTTTTAGGTCTGTATTCTTAGATTGAGTTTTCCAATCAATTACTGTCTTAGTTGAAATACCAGTTGCATCATCTGTAGTTTCAGCAATAGAAACACCATCTATTAAGTCTACAAAATTTGCTATACCACTTTTCTCTGCTATGACAGGGGTTGTGTAAGGATCCCATTCACATATTTTTGTATTTTGATTTATTTTATCTCCATTTTGATAAAAAAGTTTTGATCCATAAGGAACTTTATAAACAGCTATTTGCATTCCCTTTTCATCTTCTAAAGATAATTGAGTATTTCTTCCCATTACAATTAAATTTTTCTTAGAGTCCTCAATTAAATTCGTATTAATAATTTTTAATGCTCCTTTTGATTTTGTTACAATTTGACTTTCCTGTTTAATAGACGCAGTTCCTCCAACGTGAAAAGTTCTCATTGTTAATTGAGTTCCAGGTTCTCCGATCGATTGTGCTGATATCATTCCTATGGCTTCACCAACGTTTACTAATATGCCTCTTGATAGATCTCTTCCATAGCACGTTGAACATACACCTTCGGGTAAACTACAAGTTATTACTGAATGGACATCAATATTTTTTACTCCAGCAGCATCAATTTTTTCACACGCTTCTTCATTAATCATTTGTTCTTTTTTAATTATAACCTCTCCTGTGATAGGGTTTTTAATGTCTTTGGCTGAAACTCTACCTAAAGCTCTTTCTGATAAACTTACAATAACATTACCACCCTCAATAATTTCACTTAGTTGTATAAAACCAGGATTTTCACATTTCTTTTGGCTTACAGTTAAATCTTGAGCAACATCACATAATCTTCTAGTCAAATATCCAGAGTTTGCAGTTTTTAATGCAGTATCAGCTAATCCCTTTCTAGCACCATGTGTTGAATTAAAGTATTCAAGCGCAGTTAGCCCTTCTTTGAAGTTTGATGTAATTGGACTTTCAATAATTTCGCCTGATGGTTTCGCAATAAGACCTCTCATACCAGCAAGCTGTTTCATTTGAGCGGCAGAACCTCTGGCACCACTATCAGCCATCATAAACACTGAATTGATTTTTAAACCATCTTTAGTAACTTCGGTTGCAGAAATTCTTTTCATCATCTCTGATGCAACCTTATCTGTACATTTAGACCAAGCATCAACTACTTTGTTATATTTTTCGCCTCTAGTAATTAATCCCTCTGAATATTGATTTTCGTATTCTGAGATTAATTTTTTGGTTTCCCCAATTAATTGTTCTTTATTTTCAGGAATGACTAAATCATCTTTACCAAAAGAAATCCCTGCTTTGAAAGCGTATTTAAAACCTAAATCTTTTAATTTGTCACAAAATATAACCGTACTTTTTTGGCCGCAAAATCTGAATATATGATCAATTACTTCTGATACAGTTCTTTTTGGTAATAGTCTATCAACTAAGGAAAATTTGTTATTAATGTTTTTGGGAATTATTTCCGCTAATAAAAACCTACCAGCCGTACTTGTATATTTTTCTAATTTTTTATTACCATTTTCATCTACAGTAACAAATCTAGATATTATCCTTGAGTGAATTTTAATGCTTCCATTCTCAAGTGCTTGAAGAATTTCGTCAGTGTTTACGAAATAACCCTCAACTTTTTCATTTTGGTAAGGTGGCTGTGATAAATAATATATTCCTAAAATCATATCTTGACTTGGTACTATTATTGGTTTTCCGTTTGATGGACTTAAAATATTGTTTGTTGACATCATCAATACACGAGCCTCTAGTTGAGCCTCTAAACTCAAAGGAACATGTACAGCCATCTGGTCACCATCAAAATCAGCGTTAAATGCTGCACAAGTTAAAGGATGTAGCTGAATTGCATCACCTTCGATAAGTTTCGGTTCAAATGCTTGGACACCTAGTCTGTGCAAAGTAGGAGCACGGTTTAATAGCACTGGATGTTCTCTTACAATTATTTCTAAAGCATCCCAAACTTCATCTCTCTCTTTTTCAACAAGTTTTTTTGCTTGTTTTATAGTAGATGCTAAACCAAGTTTATTTAATCTTGCATATAAGAAAGGTTTAAATAATTCCAACGCCATTTTTTTAGGCAATCCACATTCGTGTAATTTTAAATCTGGTCCAACAACAATTACAGATCTTCCTGAATAATCTACTCTCTTGCCGAGCAAATTTTGTCTGAATCTACCTTGTTTACCTTTAAGCATTTCTGCAAGAGATTTCAGTGGTCTTTTGCCTGTGCCAGTAATAACTCTCCCTCTTCTTCCATTGTCAAATAATGCGTCTACTGACTCTTGCAACATTCTTTTTTCATTTCTAATTATAATGTCCGGCGCTTTAAGATCTATCAATCTTTTTAATCTATTGTTTCTGTTAATTACTCTTCTATAAAGATCGTTTAAATCTGATGTCGCAAATCTTCCACCGTCTAAAGGCACTAAAGGTCTCAATTCTGGGGGTATAACTGGTATAGTTGTTAATATCATCCACTCAGGTTTATTGCCGGTCTCTAAAAATGAGTCTATTAATTTTAATCTTTTAACGTTTCTTTCCTCAGTTACTTTTGATTTTGTTTCTTTAATTGATTTAGATAATTTTTCTCTTTCAATTTTTAAATCTATAGATTTTAAAATTTCTAAAATTGCTTCTGCACCAATTCCTGCAGTAAAGGATTCTTCACCATATTGATCTTGATATTTAATTAATTCTTCTTCGCTTAATAATTGATTTTTTTTAAGTCCCGTTAATCCTGGCTCTATTACAATAAAATTTTCAAAGTAAAGAACTTTTTCAACTTCTTTAAGTTTCATATCAATAACTAAGGAAATTCTGCTAGGCAAGGATTTTAAAAACCATATGTGAGCTACAGGTGTTGCTAAATTAATGTGACCCATTCTTTCTCTTCTTACGTTTGATTTAGTAACTTCAACACCACATTTTTCGCAGATAATTCCTCTAAATTTCATTCTTTTATATTTTCCACACAAGCACTCGTAATCTTTTATTGGACCAAATATTCTAGCGCAGAATAATCCATCCTTTTCTGGTCTAAAGGTTCGATAATTTATAGTTTCTGGTTTCTTAATTTCACCATATGTCCATGATTTTATTTTTTCAGGGCTAGCTAAAGTAATTTTAATATTACTAAAATTCTGTGTCTCAGAAATTGATTTTTCTTTAAATAAATCTGATAATTCTCTACTCATAAGATAATTTTAATTTAACTCCACATTTAGTGCTAATGATTTAATTTCTTTTATTAAAACATTGAAAGACTCGGGTATACCTGACTCAAAGTTTTCCTCACCCTTAACAATTGTTTCATAAACTTTAACTCTACCAGCTACGTCGTCTGATTTTACTGTAAGTATTTCTTGCAAGGTATATGATGCTCCATAAGCTTCTAAAGCCCATACTTCCATTTCTCCAAATCTTTGTCCGCCATTTTGAGCTTTTCCACCTAAAGGTTGCTGAGTGACTAAACTATAGGGTCCAGTGGATCTAGCATGAATTTTATCTTCCACTAAATGATGTAATTTAAGCATGTAAATAGTGCCAACTGTTACTGCTCTATCAAATTTCTCACCAGTTCTACCATCCCATAAATAAGTTTGGCCGCTTTCAGGCAAATCTGCAATCTTCAACATCCTGGTAACATCCGCCTCTTTTGCACCATCAAAAACAGGTGTTGCAATTGGTATTCCATTTTTCATGTTCTCCATGTAATCACCAAATTCATTAACTGATAACTTCTCAATGGTATTATTGTAAGCCTCTTCACCATAGACTGTATTGAATATTTTTTTTATATCTTGTGTCTTTTCAATTTTTTTTGTCATTTTATTAATTAAATTTTTCAACTTATTGCCAAGTTCAGAACAAGCCCAACCTAGATGTGTTTCTAAAATCTGTCCAACATTCATCCTACTAGGAACTCCTAGCGGATTTAAAACGATATCAACCGGTTGACCGCTCTCCAAATATGGCATGTCCTCCACAGGAACTATCTTACTAACTACACCTTTGTTTCCATGTCTTCCTGACATTTTATCGCCTGGTCTTAATCTTCTCTTCATTGCAACAAATACTTTAACCATTTTCATTACACTTGGGAGTAAATCGTCTCCTTGTTGTATTTTTAAAACTTTGTCTTCAAATCGGTTTTGAATATCTAAATTAGCATTATTGTATTGATCCTTTAGTTTATTCATTGCTTCTGCAGCACTTTTGTCACTTAAAGATAACTTGAACAGGTCATTTATAGGGATTTCTTTTATATTATCCTCGCTAAATACCTCACCTGCATCAAGGTTTTTAATTTTTTTTTCATTTTTTTGACCTGACAAAATAGATGATGCTCTTTGTTTAATACTTCTTTGTAATATTTCCTCTTCAACCAATTTATCTTGTTGAACACTCTCTATTTCTGTTCTTTCAATTATTATAGACCTCTCATCTTTTTCAATACCATGTCTGTTAAATACTCTTACATCTACAACAGTTCCTCCGCTCCCACTTGGCATTCTTAACGATGTATCTGTAACATCTATTGCCTTCTCCCCAAAAATAGATCTTAGCAATTTTTCTTCAGGGCCTGATGCTGAATCACCTTTAGGTGTTACTTTTCCAACAAGGATATCTCCTGGTTTAACTTCAGCTCCTATGTAAATAATTCCAGACTCGTCCAAGTTTTTGAGAGATTCTTCATTGACATTTGGTATATCTCTAGTGATGTCTTCTTCTCCTAGTTTTGTGTCTCTTGCCATAACCTCATACTCTTCAATATGAATTGATGTAAAAACATCATCAGTGACACATCTTTCAGAAATTAAAATTGAATCCTCAAAATTATAACCTTGCCAAGGCATGAAAGCTACTGTTACATTTTTCCCTAAAGCTAATTCACCTACTTTTGTCGATGGTCCATCAGCTATAATATCTCCAGATTTGACTTTATCTCCAACACGAACCAGGGGTTTTTGATTTATACATGTATTCTGATTTGATCTTTTAAATTTTTGTAAATTATAAATATCAACACCGGATTTAGTAAAATCTTTCTCTTCGGAAGCTTTTATTACAATTCTTTTTCCATCAATTTTATCTACAATACCATCTCTTTTGGCAACGATAGTTACACCTGAGTCTAAAGCTACATCACTTTCAATACCTGTACCGACTAAAGGCGCCTCTGGCTTCATTAATGGCACAGCTTGTCTCATCATATTCGATCCCATTAATGCTCTGTTAGCGTCATCATTTTCTAAAAACGGTATTAATGATGCTGCCACAGATACTAATTGCTTTGGAGATACATCAATATAATCAACGTTTTCTGGCTTAGCCAAAATGAAATTTAAATTTTGTCTACAAGAAACTAATTCCTCTGTAAACTTACCGTTTTTATCTAATTTTGAATTTGCTTGTGCAATTGTATATTTAGTTTCTTCCATTGCAGAAAGGTATTCAATATTTTCTATAACTTTTCCATTTTCAACTTTTTTATAAGGGCTTTCTATGAAGCCATATTTGTTTATTTTTGAATATGTTGAAAGACTATTAATTAATCCTATGTTTGGTCCCTCGGGTGTTTCTATAGGGCATATTCTTCCATAATGTGTAGGGTGTACATCTCTGACCTCAAAACCAGCCCTTTCTCTAGTAAGGCCTCCTGGTCCTAATGCAGAAACTCTTCTTTTGTGAGTAATTTCAGATAAAGGATTTGTTTGGTCCATAAATTGAGATAATTGAGATGTTGCAAAAAAATCTTTTAAAGAAACAGTTAGTGGTTTGGCGTTAATTAAATCTTGCGGCATTGCAGATTCAACGTCAATGGTTGTCATTTTTTCCTTAATAGCTCTTTCCATTCTGTAAACACCCATTCTAGATTGATTTTCAACAAGTTCGCCTACAGATCTAATTCTTCTATTTCCTAAATGATCAATGTCATCTATTTCATCTTTTCCATCTCTTAGTTCTAACATTTTTTTTATTATGAAAACGATATCTTCATTTCTTAAAATCGTTATTTTATCTGAACAATTTATATTTAATCTGGAATTCATTTTTACTCTTCCAACATCTGATAAATCATATCTGTCAGAACTAAAAAAAAGATTATTAAAAATCTGGGTAGCTATCTCGATTGTTGGTGGCTCCCCTGGTCTCAATACTTTATAAATGTCGTTAATAGCATCATTTTTTGTTTCATTTTTATCATTTAACAAAGTTATTAAAAGATAAGGACCTTTATTTATTGGATTTGTTTTAGAAACTTCAAGATTAAAAATATTATTTTCAATAAGTTTTTCTAAAATAGTTTCATTTAATTCTGTTCCAATATCAAATTTATTGTTTTCATCTAGAATTATTTTTTTATGTAGGAATTTCCCAATTAAAGCAGTGCTTGTTATATAAATATCTTTGAGACCATCGTTTTGAAGTTTTTTCGCATTCAAAAAGTTAATTTTTTCGCCGGCTTTAATAACAGTTTTGTTGTTTCTTACATCAATAACTTCTTCTGAAAAGTTTTTAGATTTATAATTTTCGGGATCAAATTTTGTTTTCCATTTTTTACTCTTTTCATCAAAAATGTAAATTTCTTTTTCATAAAACTCATTTACTATATCACTTTTTGTAAAACCTAATGCTAATAAAAGAGTGCTTACTAAAATTTTCTTTTTTCTATCAATTCTAAAATAAAGTAAATCTTTAACATCAAACTCAAAGTCTAGCCAAGAACCTCTATTTGGAATTACTCTACAATTAAATAAAAGTTTCCCGCTTGCGTGAGATTTTCCTTTGTCATGATCAAAAAATACACCAGGACTTCTGTGCATTTGATTTACAACAACTCTTTGAACACCATTGATGATAAAGGTTCCACTATTTGTCATCATTGGAATTTCACCCATATATACTTCTTGCTCTTTTGCTGATAAAATTTCTTTTGTGTTATTTATTGCATCAATCTCGTATACAACTAATCTTAAAGTACATTTTAAAGCTGCGGAATAAGTAAGTCCCCTAGAAATACACTCTTCTACATCAAATTTTGGTTTATCAAATCTATATGAAACGTACTCTAATGTGGCTTTGTCATTAATATCCTCAATTGGGAAAATGCCTTTGAATACTCTGTCAAATCCTTTTACTAAATGAGCCTCTATATCTGGATTAAATTCAGTTAATTGTTTATAAGAATTTTTTTGAACTTCAATAAGATTAGGAATTGATAAACTCTCTTTGAGTTTGCCAAAATTTTTCCTAATATTTTTTTTACCTGTAAAAGATAAATCCATTAATTATTTTTAGCTTATTAACTTAATAAAATTATTTAAGTTAATTATTTGAGTTCTACTTTTGCGCCTGCAGCTTCTAATTTTTGCTTAATTTCTTCTGCTTCTTTTTTATTTACTCCAGCTTTTACTTCTTTAGGTGCTCCTTCAACTAAATCTTTAGCCTCTTTTAATCCAAGTGAAGTTACTGCTCTAATTTCTTTAATAACATTAATTTTTTTGTCACCACCAGAAGCTAAGACGACTGTAAACTCATCCTTCTCTTCTGCTGGAGCCGCTGCTCCTGATGCAGCTGGTGCAGCAACTGCAGCTGCAGCTGTAACGCCCCATTTTTCCTCTAATTGTTTTGAAAGTTCAGCAGCTTCAACAACTGTTAAACTTGATAATTCCTCTATTATTTTATTTAAGTCAGCCATAAATTTTTGTGTCCCTGGTTATTTTTTAGATTTTTCGCTCGCCAAAATAGCGATTTTTGTGGCTGGCGCAAGTAAAATAGTTGCTAATTTTTGTGCTGGGGACCTCAAAATACCCACTATTTTAGCTCTAGCTTCATCTAATGTTGGTAAAGTAGCTACGTTTTGAACTGCAGCAACATCAAGAATCTCATCTCCCATGATGCCGCCCAAAATTTTTAGATTTGAGTTCTCCTTAGAAAATTTTGTAAGTATCTTAGCTGAGGTAATAGCATCATCTGACAAAGCTACTGCTGTTGGTCCAGCAAATAATTTACTTAATTCTTTGGCTCTTGTTTTCTCTAGCGCAATTTTAGTTATTCTATTTTTTGTAATTTTGAATAGAATTCCATGTTCTCTCATCTGTTTTCTTAATTGATCAAGTTGAGGCATGTTCAAACCTTGATAATGAGTTACGATTAGTGCTTGTGATTTATCAATATCACTCGTCATTTTTGTAATATAATTTTTTTTTTGTTCTTTGTTCATTTAAAAATGTTTGTCCAATTTTAATTTATATGAAATACCCATAGTTGATGTTAAGAAAATTGTTTTTATCATCTCTCCTTTAAAAGAATTATTTCCCTTCTCTTTTTCCAATGTATCAATAACAGCGTTAAAATTTGACAAAATTTTATCATCTGTAAAAGATTTTTTACCTAAACTAAGACCAATGTTTCCATCTTTATCGTTTTTTAATTCTACTTGTCCTGCTTTAGCATTTTTAACCGCCAGCTCAATATCTTCAGTAACAGTGCCTAGTTTTGGATTTGGCATCAATCCTTTTGGCCCTAGAATTTTTCCAAGTTTAGACAAAGCAATCATCATCTTTGGCGTACAAATTAATTTTTCAAAATTGAAATTACCATCTTTAATTTTTTCTATTAAATCCTCACCACCAACAAGATCCGCTCCAGCCTTTTCAGCTAATGTTTTTTTTGATTCATCACATACTACAGCTACTTTAATTTTTTTACCTGTTCCAGATGGCATATTTACTATTGTTCTTATATTTATTTCACCTTTTTTTTGTTTATTGTTAATTTGAAAACTTAAATCAATTGACTCATCAAATTTAGCTGTACAATTTTTTTTTATGACAGGAAGTAATTCTTTTATAGATTTTGAAGATATTTCTTTCTTGTCTTTAATTAAGTTTTTATATCTTTTAGATTTAATCACTCTTTCACCTCTATTCCCATTGATCTTGCTGACCCTGCTATTATTTTTGACGCTTGATCTAAATCATGAGCGTTCAAATCTGCCATTTTTTCTTTAGCGATCTCCTCTAATTGTTTTTTTGTAATTGATTTAACTATATTTCTTCCAGGCTCTGCTGATCCACTCTTCAGTTTTAATTTTTCTTTTATATAATATGTAGCAGGTGGTGATTTAATTATAAAATCGAATTTTTTATCTTTATAGACAGTTATGATCACAGGTACTGGCTTTCCCATTAAACCTTTTGTTTTTTCATTAAATGCTTTGCAAAAGTCCATGATATTAATACCTCTTTGCCCTAATGCAGGACCGACTGGTGGAGCTGGATTAGCTTGTCCACCTTTAATTTGTAATTTTACAAAACCTGTAATTTCTTTTTTTGCCATTAACTTGCCTTTTCTACTTGGTTAAACTCAAGTTCAACAGGTGTTGGTCGACCAAAAATTGAAACAGATACCTTTACTTTAGATTTATCTTCATCAATTTCTTCAACTAAACCACTGAAAGATGCAAACGGTCCGTCGATAACTTGAACTTTTTCACCAATCGCGTAATCTATACCAGATTTTGGCTGAACTACACCATCTTTTATTTCGCCTAAAATCTTTTCAATTTCTTTATTTGAAACAGGTACAGGTGTACCTTTTGATCCTAAAAAACCGCTGACTTTTTTTAAAGATTTTATCATATGATATATATCGTCTGTCATCTCACACTTAATTAAAACATAACCAGGAAAGTATTTTTTCTTTCTTTGGACCCTTTTTCCTCTTCTCACCTCAGTTACATCGTGAGTAGGTACAATAATTTCCTCGATTTTATCCGTAACTTTGTTCTTATCAGCCTCTTCTTTTATTTGTTGTGCTACTTTATTTTCAAAGCTTGAATGGGATTGTACAATAAACCAATTTGACATTAAAAACTCACTTGTAAGATGATTTCTAGAAAAAATTTTAAAATTTGATCTAAGAGAAGAAAAAACAGTGAAGCTATTATTGCCATTGCTGCAACCATCAATGAGCCTTGAACTGTTTCTTTTGAAGTGGGCCAAGAAACTTTAAAAGCTTCGTTTTTAACCTCTTGAAAAAATTTAAGTGGGTTTTTCATAAAATCCTTTAATTATATGGCAGGAGCGGAGGGAATCGAACCCCCAACCTCCGGTTTTGGAGACCGGCGCTCTACCAATTGAGCTACACTCCTATGGAGTTTTACTCGATAATTTTAGTTACTACTCCAGCACCTACTGTTCTTCCACCTTCTCTTATTGCAAAATTTAATTTTTCGCTCATTGCAATTGGAGTTATAAGTTTAACAGTAAATTTTGCATCATCACCCGGCATAACCATTTCAGTACCAGCTGGTAGTTCAACTTCACCGGTAACGTCAGTAGTTCTAAAATAAAACTGGGGTCTGTATTTAGTAAAGAACGGTGTATGTCTTCCACCTTCCTCTTTCTTTAATACATAAGCCTGAGCCTCAAATTTAGTATGCGGTGTAACAGAGCCTGGTTTGCAAAGAACTTGTCCTCTTTCAACATCGTCTCTCTCAACTCCTCTTAAAAGTGCTCCGATGTTATCACCTGCCTCGCCAGTATCTAGTATTTTTCTAAACATTTCAACACCAGTACAAACTGATTTTTTAGTTTCTCTGATACCTACGATCTCAATCTCCTCTCCAGTTTTAACTACACCTTGTTCTACTCTTCCTGTTACAACTGTGCCTCTTCCCGAAATAGAAAAGACATCTTCAACAGGCATTAAAAAAGGTTTATCTTTTGGTCTGTCTGGTTGCGGAATAAATTCATCAACCGCTTTCATCAACTCCATTATAGCATTTTTTCCTATAGCTTCATCTCTTCCTTCAACTGCTGCTAAAGCTGAACCTTTAACTATTGGAGTTTTATCACCAGGAAATTTATAAGACGTTAATAGTTCTTTTATTTCTTCTTCAACCAAATCTATCATTTCTTTATCATCAACTTGGTCTACTTTATTTAAAAATACTACAATTGCTGGAACACCAACTTGCCTTGCTAAAAGTATATGTTCTTTTGTTTGTGGCATTGGGCCATCAGCTGCATTAACAACTAATATTGCTCCATCCATTTGCGCAGCACCAGTAATCATATTTTTTACATAGTCTGCGTGACCTGGACAGTCTACGTGAGCATAATGTCTTTTATCAGTTTCATACTCAACGTGCGCTGTAGAAATAGTAATACCTCTCTCTTTTTCCTCTGGTGCCTTATCAATTTGATCATATGCAGTAAATTGTGCTCCACCGCTTTCTGATAATACTTTAGTTATCGCAGCAGTAAGAGTTGTTTTACCATGGTCGACGTGGCCAATTGTACCAATATTACAATGTGGCTTCGATCTATTAAACTTTTCTTTAGACATTATATTTTTTACCTCACTTATAATTTTTATTTACATTTGGAGCGGGTGATGGGAATCGAACCCACGCAACCAGCTTGGAAGGCTAGTGTTCTACCACTGAACTACACCCGCAAACCCAAGTGTTCACTCCTGTTTAAACAATATTAAATGGTGGAGGGGGAAGGATTCGAACCTTCGAAGACCGAAGTCAACGGGTTTACAGCCCGCCCCATTTGACCGCTTTGGTACCCCTCCAAATTTAATGGAAGAGTGTCCACATGTTTAATAAAGCTTAAACAACAGGCGGTTTATATATTTTTATCTTATAATTGCAATATTAGAATTTATGGTAAAATCTATCAAAATACGTGTAAAATAAGGTTAAAATGAATAAATCTTCATATTTTATTGTAGGAAAGCACCCTGTAATAGAGGCGCTTAAAAATAATAATAGAAAAGTTCTTAAATTATTTTTAACGGAAGAAAGTAAAAAAACAATCCATAGAGTAAGTCCCAAAAAAAATCTTATTAAAGATCTGAAGGTATTTTTTAAAACAAAAAAAGAATTAGATAACTATTGCAAAAATGAAAATATTTTACATCAGGGTTTTGTAGCAGAAGTTGAGAAATTAGAATACATCGAATTAAAGTCTTTTATTAGAAAAAATAACAAATTAAATTTAGCATGTCTTGCTGGTGCCACAGATCCTAGAAATATAGGATCAATAATTCGTAGTGCGAGTGCATTTAATATTGATGGTTTAATTGTAAGAGAGAGAGATTTTCCCGCAACTAGCAAGCTTATGTATAAAGCGGCATCTGGTGGTACTGAACATTTAAACATATTCATTGTTTCAAATATAAATTCTACCTTAAAATCATTAAGAGAAAATAATTTTTGGATTTATGGTTTTGACGGATCAGGAAATAAAGATCTGAAAGAAATAAAATGGGAAGGAAATAATGTTCTGGTCTTTGGTTCAGAAGGCTATGGAATGAAAAAACATACAGAAAAATATCTAGACTTTACTATTAAAATTGAGATCAATAACAAAATAGAAAGTCTAAATCTCTCAAATAGTGCTTCAATAGTATTTCATCATATAAATTCTAATAAAAAATAACTTGATCTTATTAAATTTAAGACTAAAAAACATTACAAGCCCCTATAGCTCAGCTGGTAGAGCAACTGATTTGTAATCAGTAGGTCCGCGGTTCGAGTCCGTGTGGGGGCACCATAATTTTGCAAACTTTAACAAATTTTTAATTTATATAATCTAAAATTAATTAGCAATTGATTTAACAGTATATATATTTAATTTTAAATATAAAATGTATAAAAATATTCTAAAATCAGTTTTTTTAATTAGCATAATTTTTTTTGGCATATTTTCAATTTTTTTTTATTTATGGATTAAAAGATATTTTGGAGATATTGAATTTGATTTAATCTTAAAAAATATTAATTTTAGACTTCAAGGCCTAGTAGATGCTGATGATTATGTAATAAATTATTTAAATTATTTGCCAATTTCTTTTCTAATCTGTTCAATTTTGATTTTTTTTTCTATAGATTTATTTTTGTTGTAAAGCAAATTAAATACAATTTTTTTGTTTTCGTTAATCTTAATTTCTACTGCATTACGTACTTCTACGTTATCTGCAACAGCACTTATTGGTCTTTTTTTAGGATTTAAATTTTTAATTTTTATATGTGACTTATTGCTTACGATTTTTCCCCTCCATCTCCTTGGTCTAAAAGGACTTACCGGTGAGATTGCTAACTTATTGGAATTTAAATTCAGTATTGGGCCGTGTACTGATAAATTGTAAGCAGTGCTTCCTGCTGGAGTGCATACAAGAAGACCGTCTCCTCTTAATTTCTTTATAACAACTTTATTGCCATTTTTTACTGACAATGAAGCTGCCTGCCTATTTTGTCTTAAAATAGAAATTTCATTAATAGCAATAGATCTTTTAATTTTCCCATATTTATTTTTAACAATCATATTTAGTGGAGATATTCTAACTGAATCTATTTTGTGTAAATTATTTAAAAAATTTTTTTTATAAAATTTATTCATGAGAAATCCATAATCTCCTGAGTTGACCCCATAGAAAGGCTTATTAAATTTAAATAATTTTTTTAATGTTTGAAGCATAAACCCATCTCCACCTATAACTATAATTAATTCAGATTTTTTTAGCGCTACAGGTTTAATAATTTTTTCTAATTTTAGTTTTATTTTTAAAGATTTATTATTATGATCTGATATTAAAAAAATTTTTTTCATTTAGTGGTGCCCTCGGCCAGACTCGAACTGGCACTCCCAAAAGGGCAAGGATTTTAAGTCCTTTGTGTCTACCAATTTCACCACGAGGGCATGAATTTTTTTCATGAGTATTTATGCTAATATTTATAATTGAACAAGGTTAATAAGTAAAATTTTTTTTAAAAAAATTAAATTATAGAACCTCTTTACCAACCTTATTTTTTTCTAGTACAATAAAACTCATTCCACCTGTTTTAATTTGGAAAAATTCAACAAATTCATATTTATTTATTTTTTCCTCTCTATACTCTTCAAATGCTAAACGTTGGCCTCTTTGAGGATCGCTATAATAACAATTCCAATCATCAAAAACTAATATTGAACCATGAAGATATTTGTTATCTAAAAATTTTAAACAATCAACCGTTGAAGAATAGTAATCACAATCTAGATAAGCCATTGCGACTTTATCACCATCTAATAAATTATAATTTTTTAAACTATCATTGTAAAAGCCTTTTACAATTTTTGTTCTATATAGATCTTTCTTTATTAATTTTTTAAATTTTTCAATCTGAGTTGTATTGATACCTTCTTTCCATATTGTTTGCTTATCTATGCCTTTCGCATCTGGCATTCCTTCAAATGAGTCAAACGCATAAAATCTATTTATTTTATTTGGTTTAAAGGGTAACCCAAGTGTTCTTAAAGCCATTCTAAAAGTACTTGCTGTATGGCAACCAAATTCACAATAAACACCATTAATTCTATTTGTTTGCAAATAATAAGCCGCACATTTAAAAAAATTGAATCTTTCAAATAAATTAAAATCTTTATCAATATTTTTTGGAAGATCAGTAATGTTTTTTAATTTAATCCACTTAATGACTCTTTGTTTGGTTTTGTAGATGAATGAGTTGAAAAAGTTTGTATCTAATTTTTTTAAAAAATTTAGCATTTATTTTAATCTATTTTAATAACAATTTCTTTAAATATTGATTTACAATTATTAATAAATTGTAATATTAATAGTATACATATATTGGTTTATATTCAAAAAAAATGAAAATATTTGGTGTAATTTTAACTTACAATTGTGAAAATTTAGTGGAAAAAACTCTCAAAAAAGTTCCATTTCAAAAATTTTCTAAAATAATTTGTTCTGATGATGGATCAACAGATGATACTGAAAAAAAAATGAAAGAAAATAATATTGAATTTTATTCACATGAACATTTGGGGTATGGGGGAAATTTATTTTTTGGTTTAAAAAAAGCATTTGAAATGGGTGCCACTCATGTAGTTGAAATACATGGCGATGGACAATACGATCTTAATAATATTAATGAAATATTAATGAAATTTAAAACTGAAAATTGTGATTTAATTTTAGGAAATAGATTTTATAACTACAAAAGAACTTTAAACAATGGAATGCCTTTACATATATTTTTTGGAAATATATTTTTGTCACAAATTGCAAGAATTGGACTTGGTTTAAAATTTGAAGACTTTTTTCCTGGTCAAAGGGCATATAGCAAAAAATTTTTTGATATAATTAAAAATTATTTACTTCCAGAAGGATATCAGTTTAGTTTCGAAATAATAATGCTATCAAAACTTCATAATTTAAAAATTTCATCTGTAAACACTGAGTGTAATTATAAAGGAGAAAAAAAAACAGCTCCAATAATATATATATTTAGTTGTCTTTATCACCTATTAACAACAATTTTTTTATTTAGACTCAACAAAAAGAAAATTTTTAGTAAAAAAAAATAAGTATTTATAAATTTATTTTATTTGGCAAATATAAATTAAAAGGTTAAATATTAAAAAATTATATAGAAAGAATAATCTTTATTTATGTGCAGTATTGCCGGTGTATCCGAAGGTCATAATCAAAAAATAATTAACTCTATGTTGCAGATAATGTCTCATAGAGCCCCAGATGACAAAGGAGTTTATTCAGATAATGAGGCAACTATCGGTATGGGAAGATTAAAAATCTTAGATCTTTTTTCAGAAAATCTTTGTCCTTATATCGACGAAAATCTTGTTTTAAGTTTCAATGGTGAAATATATAACTATAAAGATATTAAATCTGAGCTAAAAAACCTTGGATTTAAATTTAAAACTAACTCTGATACTGAAGTTTTAGCTCAAGCTTGGCATAAATGGGGTACTAAGATTTTTTCTAAACTAAATGGAATGTTTGCCTTTGCGATATATGACAAAAAAAATAAAAAGATTTATTTAGCAAGAGATATTGCTGGAGAAAAACCACTATATTATGTAGAAAAAAATAAAAAGTTGTATTTTGCGTCAGAGGCAAAATCCTTAATCAAATATCTAGATCTAACTAAAACTAATCAAAAAGATTATTATGTATTTCAACATTGTTTGAATCAAACTTTATTTAAAAATTTATATCAAATTCCTGCAGCTAATTTTTTAGAGTATGATCTTGATAAAAAAAAAATAATCAAAATCAGTGAGTATTGGCAATTCAAAAAAAAGAAAATTATACTAAAAGATTGTGAAGAGGAATTAGATTATTTACTTAAAAATTCTATTAAACTAAGAACTGCTTGTGATGTTAAATATGCTTTATATTATTCAAAAGGAGTCGACTCTTCTTTAATTTCTACATATCATAATTTTAAGAATAAAATTTATTTTAACGATCAGTTAAACTGGAAGAAAGATTTCGTTAAACAAATAAAAAAAATAGTTTATCATTTAGATTTTCCTGTTGGCTCTCTTTCTTCTTACCCTTTATGGAAATTAGCAGAAAAAACAAAAGGAAAAAATATAAAAGTAGTTATCTCTGGCGAGGGTGCTGATGAAATTTTTGGAGGCTATGTAAGATATATGCCAATATACACAACATGGAAATTAAAGCAAAATTTTAAAAGTTATGTTCCATTGTTTGACAAGTTTTATAGTAGCTACCTAATGGGTTTTGCAAATATTACAGCTAGGAATGATGATATTGATTATATTAAAAAAAAGATGAGACCTTTCTTTGAAATGTTTGATGATCCAATAAATGCAATGGGATTTTTTGACTTTAAATTTGTTATGCCTAGTTTGCTACAAATGGGAGACCGAATGTCTTCAGCTTTTGGTTTAGAAAATAGATGCCCATTTCTAGATAAAGAAATTATCGAGTTTGGCTTCAACTTACCGCCGCAAGTAAAAATAAATAATTTTAACCAAAAAAACATATTAAAAAAAATATTAAAAAAAAGAGGATTGCCAAACCCTCTTTTAAAAGAAAAAAAAGGTTTAACTATTTTATATAATAAATGGTTTAAACACAAAGATTGGGACAGATCAAATTATTTCAAATTTCTGAATTATCAGTGGGATAATTTATTTTAATTATCTTGATTCTGTAAATAAATTATGTATTAAGCCAGTTATATTATTTACAATGCCGAAAGTATTAGTAACAGGTTCATCTGGATTTATAGCGCCTCATGTTATTGAGAGCTGTATAAAAAACAAATTTGAAGTTTTGGGTATTGATTTAAAGGACCCTGAAATTGAAGTAAGTAATTGTAAATATCTTAAAAAAGATATAAGAAATTTAGAAGTCAAAGATCTTGAGGAAATTGATTATATAATTCATTTAGCTTTTGTTACTAATATTCCCTACTCTATTAATAACCCTGTTGAAACTTCACAAAATAATATCCAGATGACAGTTGACTTGCTAGATAAAGCAACAAAGGCAAAATGTAAAAAATTAGTTTTTTCTTCGACAGCTTCTCTTTACGGTAATAATCCATTGCCTTGGACAGAAAATATGCAAGCTGATCCTCCAGAACCATACTGTTGGCAAAAATATTCTTGCGAAATGCTTTGTAAAATGTGGTCTGAAAGATATTCACTGTCTACGAGCACACTAAGACTTTTCCAAGTTTATGGTGAAAATCAAAGACATGACACAGCACTATCAAAATTTATTCAATCAAAAAAAGAAAATAGACCAATAACATTAACAGAAACAACTGCTCAATCATCTTTTAGAACAGGTAGAAGGGATTTTATATATGTAAAAGATGTTGCAGATGCATTTGTTGCTACATTAAAATCAGAAAATGCAAAAAATGGAGAAGTATTTAATGTAGGAACAGGAATTATGACTACAATGGAAGATATAGCATTAACAATAGGTGGTCAGATAGAATTTATACCTAGAAGAAATTTTGAAGTTGAGGCGCATCAAGCAGATATGACAAAATCATTTAAGTATTTAAATTGGAAACCAAAAGTAGAAGTTTTAAGCTGGTTAAAAAATTTTGTGAATAGCTAATCATATGAAAACTATCATTAATAAAACTTGCAGAATGTGTAATTCAAAAAAATTCAAAACTGTTGTAAATTTAGGAAATCATCCACTAGTAAATAGTTTAATATCAAAAAAGGATCTAAAGAAGAAAGATCCAGTTTTTCCATTACATGTAAAACAATGTAATTCATGTAAGTTAGTTCAGCTCGTTGAGATTATAGATGCAAATGAGATATATAAAAATGTTGAATATCTATATTTCTCATCAGATATGCCAAATTTAGATAAATATTTTAAACCTTATGCAGATGACATAAAAAAAAGATTTCTTAAGAAAAAAAATGAACTTGTTGTAGAGATAGGTTCAAATGATGGAATTATGCTTCAGTTTTTTAAACCCAAATATAGAATTTTAGGTGTTGACCCATCAACAAATGTTGTTTTGAGAGCATTGAAGAAAAATATTACAACTGTTCCAGAATTTTTTACTAATAGAATAGCAAAACAAATTAGTTTTGAATGGGGTCAAGCAAAAGTAATTTACGGCAATAATTGCATAGCTCATTTAAACGACGTAAGAGATTTAATGAATGGGGTAAAGATTTTATTAAAAGAAGATGGTGTTTTTATTCTTGAATGTAATTATTGGGGTGGCATGGTTAAGAACATCAATTATTCACTAATTTATCACGATCATTTTTCATACTTTTCGTTAGATGTTTGGAATAAATTTGTAAAAAAATATGGAATGAGTGTATTTGATGCAGTAGTCACACCAGCTCAAGGTGGTTCATTAAGATTATTCATTTCAAAGAAAAAAAGATCAAAAACAAAAAGATATAAAAGATTAGTTTCTGAAGAAACAAAAAATAGTCTTAATACATTTAAAAAATCTATTGAATATAAAAATAATGTAAAAAGAATATCAAATAAATTAAAAAAAATTGTAAATGATTTGAAAAGAAAAGGAAAAAAAATTGCCGGATACGGTGCTGCTGCTAAAGGATTAACTATATTAAAATGCTCAGGCTTGGGCAAAAAACAAATTTCTTATTTTGTTGATGATTCACCGGCAAAACAAGGATTATATACTCCTGTCGATCATATACCAATTATTTCAAGAAAGGCCGCAAATAAAATTCTTCCTGATTATTTTATTATATTGGCGCCCAATTATAGTGATGTAATTATCAAAAAGGAAAAAGATTTTATTAAAAAGGGTGGCAAATTCATAATTCCAAAAAATGAGCTATCTATCGTTTAAGTTAACTTTTATTTAAAATTTGTGCTTCAAAAAAACGTTTTAAAAAAATAATTAAATAAATGCCAATATAAAAGATTAAAATTGAATCTATAAGACCTTTATTAAGAATATTAAAACCTTTTATAAAAAGTGAATTTGGAAGTAATGTTGTTTGTATAATCCACAGTATAGTTAAAAAAATAAATTTAATTAAAATTATATAATACATATGTTTTATAAATGGATAATTTTTATTTGAATTTTTTAATAAAAAAGGAACTAAACCTAAAACATATATTTCTTTATATGAATAACCTTGAAAAAGAAAATATAAAGTCATTACTATGAGAGAGGACATAATAAACAATTTGTCCTCATAATTTTCAAAATTAAAATTAATTAAACTATCTTTTTTTTGAATAAAAAATTTAATAATAAAGATGACATAGGTAAAAGTTAAAATTATTAAGGTTATAATATATGAAAGATTTGAAAAATATTCCTTATCAAACTCAACATTTTCAAGATGTAAAAGGGTCAAACTAGATAAGGTGGGCAGTAATTTAAATGAAAAAACATGCATTCCAACTCTTTCAATTAAACCACCTGCTCCATAGTTGCTAATAACTGTTGAAACTTTGATTATATTTTCTTTGTCAAAATAAAAAATTGTTAAAGTTGGAACTAAAAATAATAGTAAATATAAAACAAATTTAAAATTTATTTTCTTATTAAAATAAACACCAAAACAAATAGCGGGGTAAAATTTTAAACTAGATAAAAAAATTAAATAAGCTACTTCAACAAACATATTTCTTGAAACTGACACAAAGTACAAAACAATAAAAATTAAAAGTTCTAATTGCCCTCTTTCAAAACCTAACATTATTGGTGTAGAAAAAATTATAGTAAACACAAGAAAATATTCTATAATTTTCTTTGGGTTAAATAACTTAACTATAACAAAAATAGAAAAAAAAATCATAGTTGCGGGAATTATCAACATATAAAGATCAAAAAATTTTTCAGCGTAAGGTGTAATTCTTAATGAAAAAGATCCATAACTATAAGGGTTTCCTCCTAGAATAGTGCAAGGATTATAGGTGTAAATATTAATTTCTGGATAACAAATTGAACTTTCAAGAATATTTTGAAAATCACGAAACAAAAATTCATTTCCCCAAATATATAAATGTATAAACTTTGAGTAAATTGAGGTTATAACAATTAAAAATAAAATTAAGGATAATAAATAGTATTTTGAATTTTTATTCATATTTTCGATTTAGCAAATTTTTAAAGATATACAATAATATTTATTTTTATCTGAAAGTAACATGATAATTAACTATATTAGTATTCAAAAAATCACAAATAATAAAATCCAAAAACAAATTAGACCCGATAATATTGTAACGATTAAATTTTTTGTTATTAAGCCAGAAATAAAAGCAACTAATATTGATAATACTTTTGGATCGTTAAGTCGCACTAGATTCTCGTTTAAATCTAAAAAAACTGCTGGGAAGATTATTGCAGGAAAAACAGCAGAAGGCACATAATTTAAAACTTGCTTTGTTTTTTCACTCATTCTTTTTGGATTTATGATTAAAACTGAACCTAGTCTAGTAAGATAATTAATTAATCCAGCTACAATTATTGAAATCCATATGCTCATTTTTTTTTAAATCTTATAAAAATTGATGCGACTAATAATGAAAAGATACTTGAGATTATAATGTATGATTTAAAGGGGGCGTCATAAAATAAAATTGATAACAATCCTGAAATTACAATAACTATTAAATGATCAATTTTTCTAAAATAATTTACCAATAAAGCTAAAAATGTGAGTGGTATTGTAAAAGTTAATCCTAGTTCATCGGGTACAATAGATCCTAAATATATACCAATAAGAGTAGTAAATTGCCAAATAAGCCATAATGTTAGACCCGAACCAATAAGATGATAATGTTTAAATTTGTTTTCTGTATTTTCTTTAAAATATTCATTAGAAACTGCAAAAGCTTGGTCAGTTAATAAATAAGACAACCCTAGTTTCCAGTATATCGAAAGATGATTTAAATATTGGTTAAACACAGCTCCATATAAAAGATGTCTAGTACTAACAACTGATGAGGATGTGATAGCAACAATTGAAGAAGCTCCGGCTGACAAAAGTTGAATGATTACAATTTGACTTGCACCACTAAAAATAATTATTGATGTTGCAAAAGTGATGTATGGACCAAAACCTAATTCGATACCAATTGCGCCAAATATTATACCAAAAGGCACAACAGGTATCATTAAAGGCAAAACATCACTAACTCCTATTAAAAAAGAATTTTTTTTTGTGTACATGTAATTATTTATTTGGATTTAGTGCTTTAATTAAATATGTTTTATCTAAACCACAATCTGTGTAGCCTTTTTTTACTACATTTAGATATCTTTCAGTAGGATAACGAAATTCACTTTTTTTATTCATAATATAAGTCATTACTTTTTTATTATAATAATTAAAATATATTTTTTGGTATAATATTGGAAAATCCTCATATACATCTAGTTTTTTCTCATCACTTTTTGATATTTCAAACAATGCACCAGGTACGATAGAATTTTTTTTTTTTTCAATATCAGCAGCTCTATATTTGCTCCTAAAATTTAGTTTGTACCCTTTTAGTTCATATTTTTTTATAAATATAGAATCTTTACATCTTCTTTTCATTTGAAAATGGTTCAAATTACTCCCGTAAGCAAAATAAAGCATTAGACTTCTTCTATAATTTGAATGTTTTTTGATTTTACGAACTCCAATATTTCTGCATTACATAAATCTAATTTTTTTTTATTTGCTGATCTTAAAACTATTGATACACCTAACTTTCCAGCTCTGAAAAAAGGATAGCTTCCAATTTCAACATCATTATTTTTATTTTGAATATCAGTAATAGATTTTGCTATTTCACTTTCGACTGTTCTTAAACTTATAGTTAAATCTAAGATTGGGTTGCCGCCTATTAATACATTATTCAATCCTCCAATCATAGATTGAAGAATAGATGGAACACCTGGTAAACAAAATACATTCTCAACATAAAATCCTGGAGCTCCACTTGTTGGATTTAAAATTAATTTTGCTGTCGTTGGCATTTTTGCCATTTTTTGTCTACCGTCATTAAATTCACCAGGCTTATAATATTTTTCTAAAATACTATATGCTTCCTTATGAAAACCATATTCTAAATTAAATGCTTTAGAAATTGAAGAGGCGGTTATATCATCATGTGTTGGTCCAATGCCGCCTGTTGTAAAAATATAATTAAATCTTTTTCTTAATTCATTAACTGTATCGATAATAGTTATTTCAACATCTGGTACTACTCTTACTTCTTTAACTTGAATTCCAAGATTATTTAACCATTTTGCAAGGGTACTGGTATTGATATCTTTAGTTCTACCAGATAATACCTCATTACCAATGATAATTATTCCAGCGGTTATTTCTTTTTTATTTGTCATAATATTAATATAAATAAATTAAAATGAAATTTACCAACAGTTTAATTAAAGGCAAATTAATTAAAAGATATAAAAGATTTTTTGTAGATGTTGAAGTAAATAATAAAGCAATCACAGCTCATTGTCCTAATACAGGATCTATGCTTGGTTTATTAGATAAAGGTAATCAAGTCTGGATTTCAAAAGTCGATAATCCAAAGAGAAAGTTAAAATTTACTCTTGAAATGATTAAATCAAATAAGAAAATTGTAGGAGTAAATACACATCGAGCAAATCGTATAGTAGAGCATGGATTAAAAAATAAATTGTTTAAAGAGTTTCTTTATGTAAAAAATATTAAACCTGAATTCAAGTTTTCAGATGATACCAGGTTCGATTTTTTGTGTGATAATATTCTTATTGAAGTAAAAAATGTAACTTTAAATAGAGATAACGGTATTGCTGAATTTCCTGACGCAATTACTTCTAGAGGTTCAAAACACCTTAAAAAATTAGTTGAATCAATTAAACAAGGTTATAAGCCCTTCGTATTGTTTTTAATTCAAATTGAAAATATTTCAAAATTTAGAATAGCAAAAGATATAGATTCGGATTATTAT
The DNA here is from genome assembly GCA_902631595.1 of uncultured Pelagibacteraceae bacterium. Lineage (GTDB taxonomy): Bacteria > Pseudomonadota > Alphaproteobacteria > Pelagibacterales > Pelagibacteraceae > Pelagibacter. The sequence continues at coordinate 98,168 of CACOZH010000002.1, forward strand.
AAAAACTTTCTTGAAGCTAAAAAAAAAGGTTTAAATTTTATTGCGTATAGATGCAAATTAAATTCAAAAGAAATTGTTATTGAGAAAAAAATAAAAATTGATCATGACTGAATATAAAGAAAAATTTGAAAAAATGAGAATTGCTGGGAAATTAGCATCAAGAACTTTAGATATGTTAACTGATTATATCAAAGCAGGAATTTGTACAAATAAAATAGATGAACTTGCTTTTGAATTTATAAAAGATAACGGTGGTTACTCAGCACCACAATATTACAGAGGTTTTTCAAAGTCTGTTTGTACATCTTTAAATCATGTTGTTTGCCATGGTATTCCATCTGATCGTATTTTAGAGGATGGAGATATTGTAAATGTTGATGTCACAGCAATAGTTAATGAATATTATGGAGATACAAGCAGAATGTTTATAATAGGTAATTCATCTATAAAATCAAAAAATCTAATTGATGCTACATATAATTCCATGATGAATGCAATAAAAATTTTAAAGCCTGGAGTCAAACTGGGAGATATTGGTAATGAAATACAAACTTATGTTGAAAAAAAGGGCTATTCTGTTGTAAGGGATTTTTGTGGCCATGGAATTAGTAATATATTTCACGAGCCTCCTAATATCCTTCATTATGGAAAGAAAGATACTGGATTAGAAGTTTTTCCAGGTATGACTTTTACAATAGAGCCAATGATAAATGCTGGGAAATATGATGTAAAAATTTTAAATGATGGGTGGACAGCGGTAACAAAAGACAAGACTCTATCTGCACAATTTGAACATACTGTAGGAATTACTGAAAATGGATATGAAATTTTCACAGAATCTGCTAAAGGTTATAATAAACCTCCTTATTAATAATGATTGATAGATATTCACGGCAAGAACTTAAAACCATTTGGTCAGAGCAAAATAAATACAAAATTTGGTTAAATATTGAAATTGCTGCAGCAGAAGCGATGGAAAAATACAAAATTATACCAAAAGGTGTTTCTCTAGCTGTAAAAAAAAAAGCAAAAATCAATGTCAAAAGAATACACGATATTGAATCAAAAGTTAAACATGATGTAATTGCTTTTCTTACATCCATTACTGAAAAAGCTGGTTTGAAATCGAGATATCTTCATCAAGGTATGACATCATCAGATGTGCTGGATACAGCTTTTAATTTACAATTAAAACAATCGGGGGAAATTTTATTAAAAGATATTGAAAAAATTTTATTGGTATTAAAGAGACAAGCTAAGAAATATAAGTTTACTCCATGCATTGGAAGAAGTCATGGAATACATGCCGAGCCCACAACATTTGGATTAAAACTTGCCTCATTTTATGAAGAATTTAAGAGAAATAAAATAAGGCTTGAAAATGCAATTAAAGATATTTCAACTTGTCAAATTTCTGGTGCGGTTGGTACATTTGCTAACATAAATCCTAAAGTTGAAAAATATGTAGCAAATAAACTAAAGCTAATTCCAGAACCTATTTCTTCTCAAATTATACCTAGAGATAGACATGCGCATTATTTCTCTGTTCTTGGAATAATAGCTGGAAGTGTTGAACGTGTAGCAACTGAGATTAGACATTTGCAGAGAACCGAGGTTTATGAATTACAAGAATTTTTCTCTAAAGATCAAAAAGGATCTTCGGCAATGCCACATAAAAAAAATCCAATATTAAGTGAGAATTTAACGGGATTAGCTAGAGTTGTTAGAAGCTATACAATACCAGCTTTGGAAAATATAGCCTTATGGCATGAGAGAGATATTTCACATTCTAGCGTTGAAAGAAATATTGGTCCTGATGCAAATATTACATTAGATTTTGCTCTATTTAGACTCTCAAATATCTTAGAAAAGTTGATTATTTATCCCAAAAAAATGAAACAAAACATTAATCTTACAAAAGGATTAATTTTTTCTCAGGAGATCATGTTGGAACTTACAAAAAGTGGAATGACAAGAGAAAAATCTTATAAAATTGTTCAAAACTATTCAAAAAGATGTCTTTCTGAAAATAAAAACCTAATTGATTTTATATCAAATGACAAAAAAATTATGATGCTTATTGGTGAAAAAAAACTTAAATTAATTTTTAATTATTCTCGCCATTTTAAAAATGTTAACTTTATATTCAAAAGAGTTTTTAGATAATGAAAAAAGGGAAAAAACTTTACGAAGGAAAAGCAAAAATTATATTTGCATCAGCAGAAAAAAATTTAATCATCCAACATTTCAAAGATGATGCAACTGCATTTAATAATTTAAAAAAATCAACTATAGAGGGTAAAGGAATTTTAAATAATAGAATTTCCGAACATATTTTAACTTCACTTAAAGATATTGGTATCGACAATCATTTAGTCAAAAGATTGAATATGAGAGAACAATTGGTTGATTTTGTAGATATTTTTCCAATTGAATTTGTTATACGAAATATTGCTGCCGGTTCTTTAACTAAAAGATTGTGTATTGAGGAGGGAACAATTCTTAAAAATCCACTAATTGAGTATTATTATAAAAATGATGAATTAGGAGATCCCTTAGTTGCTAGTGAGCATATTTATAATTTTGATTGGGCCTCTTCTCAAGAACTAAAATTAATAACTAATCAATGTCTAAGAATTAACGACTTTTTGCAAGGAATGTTTAGAGGTGTGCAAATTAAGTTGGTTGATTTTAAAGTAGAATTTGGAAAAAGAAAATCAGATGGAAAAATTATATTAGCTGATGAAATAAGCCCAGATACTTGTAGATTATGGGACGCTAATACAGAGAGAAAATTAGATAAAGATAGATTTAGAAAAGACCTTGGAAACATAATCGAGGCATATCAAGAAGTTGCTAGAAGACTTGGAATTTTACATGAACAAAACACTAATGTAAGACCTATTAAATTTTCAAAACCAACTGCAGTAAAAATTAGGAAAAAATAATGAAAATCAAAGTCTTAGTTACACTTAAAAAAGGTGTATTAGACCCTCAAGGTAAAGCAATACAACAAACTTTAAGTGGTATGAATTTTTCAAATATCCAAGAAGTTAGACAAGGGAAGTTTTTTGAAATAAGTACAGATGAAAAAGATGAGGCAAAGGCTAAATCACAAGTTGAAGAAATGTGCAAAAAACTTTTGGCAAACCTTGTTATTGAAGATTACAAGATTATTTAATTATTAATGAATTCTTCAGTAATTGTTTTCCCGGGCTCAAATTGTGACAGAGATATGGATGTCGCTTTAAATAAATTTGGATTTAAAAACAAAATGGTATGGCATGAAGACTATTCTTTACCTAAAAGTGATTTAATCGTACTACCAGGTGGTTTTTCATATGGGGATTATTTAAGATGTGGAAGTATTGCGTCTAAGTCTAAAATAATTAAATCAGTAATTGATTTTGCAAAATCTGGAGGATTAGTGCTTGGTATTTGTAATGGTTTTCAAATTTTAACTGAAACAAACATTTTACCAGGTATTCTTCAACAAAATAAATATTTAAATTTTATCTGTAAAAATATTTACGTAAAAATAAAAGATAAAAAAAATAAATATTTTAAAAATATTGAGAAAGATATTTTGGAACTTCATATTGCTCATAATGAAGGAAATTTCTTCTGCACAAATGAGGAATTAAAGTCATTGGAAGATAATGATCAAATTGCAATCACTTACTGCAATTCTGAAGGATTAGAAAATGAGGAAAATAATCCTAATGGTGCAATTAAAAATATTGCAGGTATTTTTAACAAAAATAAAAATGTTCTAGGAATGATGCCTCATCCTGAAAGAATGATCGACAAATATCTTTCAGGGGAAGATGGATCCCTTTTTTTTGAAAATCTAATAAGAAATTTAAAATAATGAAAGTTACTGAAACCATAGCTATTGAACATGGATTAAAAAAAGAAGAATTTTCTGAAATATGTAAATTATTAACTAGAACTCCTAATATTACAGAACTTGGAATATTTTCTGCAATGTGGAATGAGCATTGTTCATACAAATCTTCTAAAAAACATTTAAAAAAACTTCACACTAAAGGTAGGCAAGTTATTCAAGGACCAGGAGAAAACGCAGGTATAATTGATATAGGTGAGGAAGATGCAATTGTGTTCAAAATAGAGAGTCACAACCATCCATCTTTTATTGAACCTTATCAAGGTGCTGCTACTGGCGTTGGAGGTATCATGAGAGATATTTTCACAATGGGAGCAAGACCAATTGCAAATTTAAATTCAATTCACTTTGGTTCTCCACAAAATAAAAAAACAAAAAACTTATTAAGAGGAGTGGTAAAGGGAATTGGTGGTTATGGAAACTGTATGGGTGTACCAACTATAGGAGGACAAACATTATTTGATGATTCTTACAATGACAATATTTTAGTGAATGCTATGACGCTTGGATTAGTTAATAAAAATAAAATATTTTATTCTAAACCAACTGGATTAAATAAACCTGTGATTTATGTTGGATCAAAAACAGGAAGAGATGGAATTCATGGTGCAAGCATGGCTTCTGCTACATTTGATAATAAAATTGATGAGAAAAAGCCAACTGTGCAAGTTGGAGATCCATTTACTGAGAAACTTTTGCTAGAAGCTTGTTTGGAATTAATGGCAGATAACTCGATTATTGCAATTCAGGATATGGGCGCTGCCGGCTTAACATCGTCAAGCGTGGAGATGGCATCAAAAGGTAATTTAGGAATAGAGCTTAATTTAAATAATGTTCCATGTAGAGAAGAGAATATGTCTCCCTATGAAATAATGCTCTCAGAAAGCCAAGAAAGAATGTTAATAATATTAGAAAACGGTAAAGAAGATTATGCAAAAAAAATATTTGAAAAGTGGAATTTGGATTTTTCAGTTATAGGAAAAACCACAAATACAAAAAAAATAGAAATAATTTTTGATGAGGTAACTGTTGCAGATATTCCAATAAATCTATTAGCTGAAAATGCTCCTATCTATGAGAGAAAATGGAAAAAAATTAAACTTCCACAAAAACTTAATTTTAACAAAAAAAAATTTAAGTCATTAAGTCTATCTGATTGTTTAAAAAAAATTCTAATTAATCCCAATTTAGCAGAAAAAAAATGGATTTGGGATCAATACGATCATACAGTGATGGGCGACACAATTCAAAAGCCAGGTGGGGACTCTGGAGTAGTTAGAGTACACGGTACAACAAAAGGTGTTGCCGCATCCGTAGACTCATCTGCATCATACTGCTATTCGCATCCTTATTCAGGTGGCAAACAAATTGTATGCGAGAGCTGGAGAAATTTAATTTCAGTAGGAGCGAAACCACTTGCAATAACTAATTGTCTCAATTTTGGTAATCCTGAAAAAGAAAAAAATATGGGTGAATTTGTTGAAAGCATTGAAGGAATATCAGAGGCAAGCAAATATCTAGATTTCCCAGTCGTATCTGGAAATGTATCTTTTTATAATGAGACTAATGATAAAGGTATTAAGCCGACACCTGTTATTGGTGGGGTTGGATTATTAA
>CACOZH010000003.1 GCA_902631595.1 uncultured Pelagibacteraceae bacterium
TTTTCTGAAAAATTGATATAGTAATCTTTAGATCTTGAGTCAATTAAACTTGATTTAAATACTTTACTAAATAGTTCCTTTGCTGCATATGCGGTTTCCATATTTGTTAAGTCACCTATTGAACATGCAACTTTATTATAATCTATGTTGTTTATTTTTGATTTTAAGACCTCATAAGCTTCACTCCAAGTTAATTTCACAAACTTATTTCCATCTTTTATAAATGGGGTATCGAGTCTTTGATTTTTTAAACCATCACATGCATACCTTGTTTTGTCTGAAATCCATTCTTCGTTTATTTCCTCATTTATTCTAGGCAGAATCCTTTTAACTTCCCAACCATATGTATCAATTCTTATATTGGATCCTACAGCATCCATTACATCAATTGACTCTGTTTTTTTTAGTTCCCAAGGTCTAGCTTCAAAAACATAAGGTTTGGAGGTGAGCGCCCCTACTGGACAAAGATCAATGACATTTGCAGATAATTCCGAATCCATTGCTTTTTCTAAGTAGGTAGTTATTTCCATATTTTCACCTCTTCCGATGGCACCGAGTTCTGGAACGCCAGCTACCTCTGTTGCAAATCTAATACATCTTGTGCAATGTATGCATCTGGTCATTTGCGTTTTAATTAATGGCCCCATGTATTTTTCTGGAACTTGTCTTTTATTCTCTTTAAATCTTGATTTATCTACACCATAAAACATTGATTGATCTTGAAGATCACATTCGCCACCTTGATCGCATACAGGACAATCCAGAGGATGGTTTACTAATAAAAACTCCATTACACCTTTTCTTGCTTTTTCAACCATACTAGTATTTGTTTTTATATTCATACCTTCAGCAGCAGGCATTGCGCATGATGCGATTGGTTTTGGAGATTTTTCTAATTCCACTAAACACATTCTACAATTTCCTGCGATAGATAACTTTTCATGATAACAAAATCTTGGAATTTCGTATCCAGCCTGTTCACAAGCTTGAAGTACAGTCAATCCCTCCTCTACTTCAATTTCTTTATCATTAACTTTTAATTTAAGCATTTTCTTTTTCTAATAAATGTTGATCTACTAAATATGGGTTTTTCTGACCCGTATTTACCAGTGGGTTAAAGTTATTTCTTTCCTCAATCTCTTTTTTAAAATGTCTAAGCAGACCTTGTACTGGCCAAGATGATCCTTCTCCAAATGCACATATTGTGTGACCCTCTATTTGTTTAGTCACATCCATCAACATATCAACTTCTTCCCTTGAAGCCTCTCCTTTTGCCATTCTCTCCAACATTCTCCACATCCATCCAGATCCTTCTCTGCATGGTGTGCATTGTCCACAACTTTCATGTTTATAAAATCTCGCAATTCTAGCCATACATTTAATTATGTCTTGATCATTGTTAATAACAACAATTCCCGCGGTTCCTAATCCTGTTTTATTTTCAACACATGCATCAAAATCCATTTTAATTGTATCGCAGATTTGTTTAGGTAACAGTGGCATAGATGATCCACCGGGAATTACTGCTTTAAGATTATCCCAACCACCAACAACACCTCCTGCATGTTTTTCAATTAAATCTTTTAGTGGCACACCCATTTCTTCTTCCACGTTACATGGATTGTTTACATTTCCAGAAATACAATAAATTTTTGTTCCAGTGTTTCTCTCTCTACCTAAAGATGAAAACCAATTTGCTCCTCTTCTAAGGATTGTTGGAACCACTGAAATAGTTTCAACATTGTTAATTATTGTAGGACAACCATACAATCCAATCAAAGCAGGAAAGGGTGGCTTAAGTCTTGGTTGACCTTTTTTACCCTCAAGACTTTCTAACAAGGCTGTTTCTTCTCCACAAATATATGCGCCGGCTCCATAATGTATATAAATATCTAAATTCCAACCGGTTCCTGCAGAATCTTTTCCTAATAGGCCATCTTTATATGCTTCATCTATTGCTTTTTGAAGTTTTTCACCTTCGCTTATATATTCGCCCCTAATATATATATAACAAGTATGAGCATTTACTGCGTAAGAAGCTATTAAACATCCCTCTATAAGCTTATGAGGCTCAAACCTTAATATATCTCTATCTTTACACGTTCCAGGCTCAGACTCATCCGCGTTTATCACTAGATAATGAGGTCTCGCCCCAACATCTTTTGGTGCAAAAGACCATTTTAATCCTGTCGGAAATCCCGCTCCACCTCTGCCTCTTAATTGGGAGTCCTTTATCTCTTTTATTATCCATTCTCTTCCTTTTTTACAGATATCTCGTGTATTAGACCAATCTCCTCTTGCTTTTGCTGATTTTAAATCTGATCCAAAATCATTATATAAATTTTTAAAAATTCGATTTTTATCTTCAAGCATTCTTGCCATCCATCAATGTAATTCTATTATTTTCTGGTTCTGAACTTTTTCTACCTTTGTAAGAACCAGGCTGAATTTTATGACCTTTTTGAATATTTACAATTATTTGCTCTAACTTTTTTTGATCCAAATCCTCAAAGTAGTTATCATTAATTTGTAGCATTGGAGCATTAACACATGCTCCTAAACATTCAACTTCCATCCAAGATATTTTTCCATCGCTTGAAATTTTGTTTTCATCTTTGGATATTTTGCTTTTACAAACATCAACCAGTTTATAGGCTCCTCTAAGCATACATGGTGTTGTGGTGCATACTTGAAAAAAATATTCTCCAACAGGTGCAAGATTATACATTGTATAAAATGTAGCTACCTCATAAACTTTTATGTAAGGCATTTTTAAAAATTTTGCTATATATTTCATCGCTGCCAATGGTATCCAATTATTATTTTGTCTTTGCGCAATGTATAAAAGAGCCATTACAGCACTTTGTTGTTTGCCTTCAGGATAATTAGAGATAATCTTTTTCGCAATCTCGATACTTTTATTATCAAATTGAAAATTTTCAGGTTGTTCTTTCGATATTTTTTTTATACTCATCTATCAACTTCTCCAAAAACTATATCCATTGATCCTAGGACTGCTGGTACATCTGCCAACATATGTCCTTTAATTAAATAATCCATTGCTTGTAAATGAGAAAAACCTGGAGCTCTAATTTTGCATTTATAAGGTTTGTTTGAACCATCAGAAATCAAATACACCCCAAACTCACCCTTTGGAGCTTCAACAGCCTTGTAGATTTCGTCTTTATCAACACGATAGCCTTCTGTAAATAATTTAAAATGATGAATAAGGGCTTCCATTGAATTTTTTAATTCTTTTTTTGGTGGGGGTGTAACTTTTGCATCTTGAGTTTTTACTGGACCCTTTGGAATTTTAACTAAACATTGATTAATTATATTTATACTTTCACGCATCTCCTCTATTCTACATAAATATCTGTCGTAACAATCGCCATTTTTTCCTATTGGAATTTTGAATTCAAATTGTTCATAACAGTCATATGGTTGAGATTTTCTCAGATCCCAAGCAACTCCAGACCCCCTTAACATTACTCCAGAAAACGAATAATCTAGAGCATCTTGTTTTGTTACAATCCCAATATCTACATTTCTTTGTTTAAAAATTCTGTTATCAGTCAATAAAGTTTCCAAATCATCAATTATTTTTGGAAACTTTTCACAAAACTCGGTTATATCTTCGAGTAACCCTCTTGGTAAATCTTGGTGAACTCCACCAGGTCTAAAATAATTTGCATGTAATCTTGAACCAGATACTCTTTCATAAAAACCCATCAATTTTTCTCTCTCCTCAAAACCCCATAAAGTTGGAGTTAATGCACCAACGTCCATTGCCTGAGTTGTAACATTCAAAATATGACTTAATATTCTACCGATTTCACAAAAGATTACTCTAATATACTGTCCTCTGATCGGTACTTCTAAATTTAAGATATTTTCTACTGCTAATGCAAAAGCATGTTCTTGATTCATTGGAGCTACATAATCCAGTCGATCAAAATAAGGAACTGCTTGGGCATATGTTTTATGTTCTATTAATTTTTCAGTACCTCTGTGCAATAAACCTATATGAGGGTCGGCTTTCTCTACTACTTCTCCATCAAGTTCTAAAATAAGTCTAAGAACACCGTGTGCTGCAGGGTGCTGCGGTCCAAAATTAAGATTTAATGTTTTTTTTTCTTTAGTCATTTTCTTTTTTAATTTCTTTTATATACCTTGTTCCTTCCCAAGGACTTTCATAATCAAAATTTCTATAATTTTGTTCTAGCTTTACTGGCTCATAAACAACCTTTTTTTTATCTTCGTTGTATCGAACCTCGCTATGACCTGTTAAAGGAAAATCTTTCCTTAGAGGAAATCCCTCAAAATTATAATCAGTAAGAATCCTTCTTAGATCGGGATGGTCTTTAAATTTTATTCCATACATATCAAAAACTTCTCTTTCCATCCAATTAGCTGCAGGAAATATTTGAGTTATTGATGGTACTATTTCATTTTCATTTATAAAATAACTTAAAATTATTCTATTGTTAAATTCATGACTAATTAACAAATACACCATTTTAAATCTCTCAGTTTGTTCTGGATAATCAACTGCCGTGATATCTATTAACTGTCTAAATTTTGTACTTGGGTCATTCTTTAGGAAAATCAAAACCTCTGTTAGATCTTTACAGTTTATGCTTAAATATAAGTGATTATGTTTTATTTCACTTAGCTTAATTTTACTTGTAAGTTCTGAATTTATTTTTTTCTCTATATCTAAAATCCCACTCATTTAATTATCTTTCTATAGAACCATTATTTCTAATTTTTTTTTGTAATTGCATTATTCCATATAACAACGCCTCTGCAGAAGGTGGACACCCTGGTACATAAACATCCACTGGCACAACTCTATCGCAACCTCTAACAACAGAGTATGAATAATGATAATATCCTCCACCATTTGCACAACTACCCATAGATATTACATATCTTGGTTCAGGCATTTGATCGTAAACTTTCCTTAACGCAGGAGCCATTTTATTAGTAAGAGTCCCTGCAACAATCATAACATCAGATTGTCTTGGTGAAGCTCTAGGCGCGGCACCGAACCTTTCAAGATCATATCTTGGCATTGAAGTTTGCATCATCTCAACGGCGCAACACGCTAGTCCAAAGGTCATCCAATGAAGCGAACCTGTTCTAGCCCAATTAACCAAATTATCAAAAGATGTAGTAATAAAACCTTTTTCACTAAAATCCTTTGCTAATTCTTTGAATTCGTCAGGTATTTTTTTTTGTCTTTCAATTTGACTCATTAATTACTCCCAATCAAGTGCACCTTTTTTCCACTCATAAATAAATCCAATTGTTAAAATAAATAGAAAAATCATCATCGATATAAATCCAAAGATACCAATTTTGCCTAGAGAAATTGCCCATGGAAATAAAAATGCAATTTCTAAGTCAAAAATAATAAATAATATGGCTACTAAATAAAATCTTACATCAAACTCCATTCTTGAATCATTAAAAGCTTCAAAGCCACATTCATAAGCTGAAAGTTTTTCTGGATCTGGGTTTTTTGGAGAAAAAACAAAATTTATCAATATGAAACCTGTGCTCAATATAAAGGCGATAGCCAAAAATATTATTATTGATAAATAATCGTTTAAAAATTCCGCGAGCATATTTTTATTGTTGTTAAATGTTTAAATCTTTGAATAAGAAAATATCGAAAAGAATCTTATTATAAGTAAATTTACTAGAAGTTAAAGTGTTATTATTCATTGATTGTCTTATATTTTTTTTTTACTTTAAATATAGTGTAATTTGGTCACGCAAATAAGGGCTTTATTGTTTACTAATTTAATTTTTTGAGAACCATTATCAATAAGCAATGGCGGGAGTGACGGGACTCGAACCCGCGGCCTCCTGCGTGACAGGCAGGCGCTCTAACCAACTGAGCTACACCCCCGTTTTTTGGTGGGCAGTAAAGGACTCGAACCTTTGGCCCCCTCGGTGTAAACGAGATGCTCTACCAACTGAGCTAACCGCCCCAAAAACTTAAGCCTTTTACATCAAGCTTCTATCAATGTAAATTATTTTAAATAATTAATTTGTAAGAATTTTCTCTGAATCTTCTTCTTTTTTTGATTTTGTGATGTCTTCTACTTCAACCCAATCGACTCTTTTCAACTCTTTTGTTAATGCAATTTTTAAAACTTCATCAACATGTTTAACTGGGGTAATTTTAATATCTTTTTTTACTTTTTCAGGAATATCAACTAAATCTTTTTCATTTTCCTTAGGCACTATAGCTTGTTTGATTCCTGCTCTATGAGCAGCTAATAATTTTTCTTTTAAGCCTCCAATTGCCAGTACTTGACCAGTTATTGTAACTTCGCCAGTCATAGCTATTTCTCTGTTTATAGGAATATTAGTAATGGATGAGACTATTGATGTTACCATAGCTATACCAGCTGATGGTCCATCTTTTGGGGTTGCACCTTCCGGAACGTGAATGTGAAAATCTTTTTTCTCAAAAAGTGGAGGTACAATGCCGTACTCTAAACTTTTTGATCTTACAAAAGATTTTGCTGCCTTAACTGATTCTTGCATTACATCTCCAAGCTTACCAGTGATTTGCATTCTTCCTTTACCTGGCATATGAACTGTTTCTATTTTTAATATTTCTCCACCAAATTCAGTCCAAGCTAGTCCAGTTACAATTCCAACCTTATTTTCTGTTTCAACTTCACCATATTTGAATTTTTTAATTCCTAAAAAATCGTTAATATTTTCAGCATTAACCTCAACTTTACTTTCTTCATTATTAACAACTTTTTTAACTACTTTTCTCGTTATTTTTGAAATTTCTCTTTCAAGATTTCTTACACCTGACTCTCTTGTATATGATCTTATAATTTCTCTTATTGTCCCGTCTTTTAAATCAAATTCATTTTCCTTTACTCCATTTTCTTTAACTTGTTTAGGTAACAGATATTTATTTGCAATATTTATTTTTTCATCTTCTGTGTATCCAGGAATTCTAATAACTTCCATTCTATCTAAAAGTGGTGGGAGAATATTCAAAGTGTTTGCAGTTGTCACAAACATTACATCTGACAAATCATAATCAACTTCAAGATAATGGTCATTAAAGGAAGTGTTTTGTTCAGGGTCTAAGGCTTCTAACAACGCAGAGGATGGATCACCTCTGTAATCATTTCCAACTTTATCTATCTCATCAAAAAGTATTAAAGGATTTTTTGTTCCGGCCTTTTTCATCATTTGAATAATTTTGCCTGGAAGAGATCCTATATAGGTTCTTCTATGACCACGTATCTCAGCTTCATCTCTCACACCACCTAAAGACATTCTAACAAATTGTCGATTTGTAGCTTTAGCTATAGATTTTCCTAGTGATGTTTTACCAACACCTGGTGGGCCAACTAAACAAAGTATTGGACCTTTAATTTTGTCCATTCTTTTTTGAACTGCTAAAAATTCTACAATTCTCTCTTTTACTTTTTCTAGACCAAAATGATCCTCATCTAATGTCTTAATTGCGTTGCTTAAATCTATGTCCACTTTATCTTTTTTGAACCAAGGAAGGTCTATCATCCAATCTAGATAATTTCTTACAACTGTAGCTTCAGCTGACATAGGACTCATATTTTTTAACTTTTTAAGCTCAGACAAGCATTTCTTCTCAACTTCTTTGGGCATCTTAGCCTTAAGAATTGATTTTTTTAAATTTGTACTTTCATCTTTTCCATCTTCAATCTCACCGAGCTCTTTTTGAATAGCTTTTAACTGTTCATTTAAATAATATTCTCTTTGAGTTTTCTCCATCTGATTTTTAACTCTTCCTCTTATTCTTTTTTCAACACCTATAATACTAGTCTCATTTTCCATCACTTTGATCACAGCGTCCAATCTCTTTTTTACATTAAAAGTTTCAAAGATTTGTTGCTTTTCAGAAATAGTCATATTTAGATGCGAAGCTATATTATCCGCTATTGATGTGGGATCTTTTAAATCTTTAATATTATTGATTGTTTCTGATGAGACTTTTTTATTGATTGATGTTAATTTTTCTAATCTTCGCAAAGCAATTGAGGCTAGAGCATCTAGATTATCACTTTCATTAATTTCGTCCTTTTGTATTTCATAGTCACATTTTATAAATTCCTCATTTTCAACAAAATCTAATATTTTAACACGTTTTACACCTTCAACTAATACTTTTACTGTACCATCAGGAAGTTTAAGTAGTTGCAATATTCTACTCTCACACCCATAATTAAAGATGTCGTTTCTTTTAGGTTCATCAATTTCAGAGTTTTTTTGTGTTACTAGTAATATTTTTTTTTCAGATGTCATTACATCGTTTAAAGCATTTATAGATTTATCTCTTCCAACAAAAAGAGGTATTACCATGCTTGGAAATACAACTATATCTCTTAGAGGTAACAACGGAAGATTCATTTTAATATTCATACTTTTTAAATATGGATATTATATAAAAATTTGCAATAGTTAATTAAATTTTATTAAATTTTAAGCTGCTGTTGTTTTTTCAGACCTATTTTTGTTTTTTGTATGGACAATTATTGGTTCTGACTCTCCATTTATAGCGCCTGTGTCAATAATAACCTCCTCTATGTCATTTTGACCTGGCAAATCGAACATGATTTTTAATAATGCACTTTCTAGAATTGATCTTAAACCTCTCGCCCCAGTTTTTTTTGCCATTGCTTTATTTGCAATTTCCTTAACGGATTCATCTTTAAAAGTAAGTTTTACTCCCTCTAATTTAAATAATTCTTGATATTGTTTTATTAGGGAATTTTTTGGTTCTAATAAAATTTGAACAAGTGCTTTATTATCTAAGTCTTCTAAAGTAGCTATGATAGGGAGTCTTCCAACAAATTCAGGTATTAATCCATACTTTAAAAGATCCTCTGGCTCCAAACCTTTCATCCACTCTCCAGTTTTTCTATCTTCAATTGATTTTACTTTTGCACCAAAACCTATCGACGAGCCTTTATCTCTTTGAGAAATTATTTTATCTAATCCTGCAAACGCACCTCCGCATATGAACAATATATTAGTTGTATCTACTTGTAAAAATTCTTGCTGAGGATGCTTTCTTCCACCTTGTGGAGGAACACTTGCAATAGTGCCTTCCATAATTTTTAGTAATGCTTGTTGAACGCCTTCACCTGAAACATCTCGAGTGATTGACGGATTTTCTGTCTTTCTACTAATTTTATCGACTTCATCAATATATACTATACCTCTTTGAGCTTTTTCAACATTATAGTCGGCTGCCTGTAAAAGTTTCAATATTATATTTTCAACATCTTCTCCAACATAACCTGCTTCGGTTAATGTAGTAGCATCTGCCATTGTAAAAGGTACATCTAAAATTCTTGCTAATGTTTGAGCCAACAATGTTTTTCCACATCCTGTTGGTCCGACTAATAAAATATTTGATTTCGATAATTCAACATTTTTTGAAGTTTTATTTTCGTAATTTAATCTTTTGTAATGGTTATGTACTGCAACTGACAAAACTTTTTTTGCATGTTCTTGCCCTATCACATAATCGTCTAGAACTTGGCAAATTTCTTTTGGAGATGGCAACCCATCTTGATGCTTCACAAAATTATCTTTACTCTCTTCTTTAATAATATCCATACAAAGCTCAACACATTCATCACAAATAAATACCGTAGGTCCTGCAATTAGTTTTCTAACTTCGTGTTGACTTTTTCCGCAGAATGAACAGTAAAGTATGTTTTTATTTGAGCTCATAAATTTTATAACGAATCAATAGGCTCATTGTATTACATAATTGCATCTTAGATCAAGCATAGGTTGTTGATAGACTATATATAGATGTCTATTCTCTTTTTGATACAACTTTATCTACTAGCCCGAATTCTTTTGCTGACTCAGGAGTCATAAAATTGTCTCTTTCTAGAGCTGTTTTGATTTCATCAACTGTTTTTCCAGTATGTTTAGAATAGATTTCGTTCAATCTTTTTTTTAATGAAAGAACTTCATTTGCATGAATTTCAATATCTGTAGCTTGTCCTTGAAAACCTGCAGATGGTTGATGAACCATTATTCTAGAATTAGGTAACGAAAATCTTTTTCCTTTTGTGCCAGCAGCTAATAAAAAGGATCCCATGCTCGCTGCTTGGCCTATACATAAAGTTGAAACGTCGGGTTTAATATATTGCATTGTGTCATAGATTCCTAATCCAGAAGTTACTAAGCCTCCTGGGCTGTTAATATATAAAAATATTTCTTTTTTTGGATCTTCTGATTCCAAAAATAATAGCTGAGCAGTCACTACCGATGCAACCTGATCATTAATTGCTCCAACAACAAATACAATTCTTTCCTTGAGAAGTCTTGAATAAATATCAAAAGCTCTTTCACCTCTGCTGGTTTGCTCAACCACCATAGGTATTAAATTATTCATATATTCATCAATTTTTGCCATGTTAAACGAATCGTTTACTTTTATACAGCTTAGGATTACTTTTTGCTAACTTTTTTTGATTTACTAGGTCTTGTTTTTTTAGAAGTTGTTATTTTTTTTTGTTTTGGGGCGGGTTTAGTATCTTTTTTCTGATCTTTTTTTTCTTTATTTACTTTACCCACAGTTTGTTTGATAGCTTTCTCATTTTCAGATTTCAAAATTTTTTCAGCTTCTTCTTTCGAAATTTCTTTAATGTTTGCTTTTGCTTGTTTTTTTATTTCATTTATAATTTTTTCTTCATAAATTGAACCTCTAAGACTTGCTATAGCGCTTGGATTTTTTTCATAATAATCCTTTACCATTTTTTCTTGACCAGGCATCATTTGAAATTGCTTTTGTATTTCCATGTTTAATTCTTGTTCTGTAACATTAATTTTATTTTTTTGTCCATATTCATTTAAAATAAGGCCAGTCTTAATTCTTTTCTTTGCTTTATCCTCAAATTCTTTTTTTTTTTTATTAATTTCCTCTTCTTTCATACCATAAGTTAAAACTTTAATTTCTTGATCTATAAGATCTTGTGGAATTGCATCAATTTTAATTTTGTCTATTTGATCTAAAATTTGATTTTTAGTTAATGTATCTAATGAGTTTTTGTACTCGTCATTAATTTGTTTTGAAATTAATTCTTTCAATCCATTAAGATCTTTTGCTCCTAAATTTTTTGCAAAATCGTCATCAACCTTTACTTCATGATTTATTTTGATATTTGATATTGTGCATTCAAAAATAGCTTTTTTATTTGCAAAATCTTTTTCAGGAAAGTTTTCAGGCAGTGTCACTTCAACTTTTTTTGTGTCTTTTTTCTTAACTCCATACAATTGATCATCAAAACCTTTAATAAACAAATCTCTTCCTAATATGAGTTGAGTATTTTTACCTTCACCTCCCTTAAAATCTATTCCATTTGATGTTGCTTTGAAATCAAATATAACAAGATTTCCTTTTTCTGCCTTATGGTTGTCCAAAGCATCTTTAAAATTATTTTGTGTTTTGGCTATTTCTTTAATTCTTTCTTCAGTATGCTTTTTTTCAATTTTAATTTTAAAATCATCAAATTTAATATTAGAAAGTTGTTTTGTATCAATTTCAGGCAATTCAGTTACCTTTATGACATATTCAAGCTCTTTACCTTCACCATATTTTTTAAGATCTATTTTTGGCTGGAGAGCTGGTCTTATTTTATTTTCTTCAAGAGCTTTTGTTGATGTATCTTTTAATACTTTATCGAGAACTTCCCCCATGATTGCATCACCAAATTGTCTTTTAAGGATTTCTCTTGGCGCTTTGCCGGGTCTAAAACCTTTTAATGTATAATTTTTTTTTATTTCTTCATATTTTTCATTCAAATATGAATCCATAGTTTTTTTGTCAATAATGACTTTTAAATCTTTACTTAAACCCTTTTTGTTTTCAATTGTTACTTTCATAAATTTTTTGGTAGGGCGAAAAGGACTCGAACCTTCACCGATTGCTCGACTGGTTCCTAAGACCAGCGCGTCTACCAATTCCGCCATCGCCCCAGTTTTAATATGGGTTTTATATATTATTGAACTTGTTTGTCCAATTAGAATAATAGTGTAAATATAGTATAAATTTATAAATTTAATATGAACAAATCAACTATAGCAATTATAATTTATGTATTAGGGTTAATTTTTGGAGCTTTAGTTTTAGACCTTTGGAGCGCTGAGACTGGTCCAAAAGCTTTAATCGGTATGATTTGGACCGCACTATTTCTAATTGCTTTATACTTTGCTGAAACCAGAAATGAATAAATAACAATTTTAAAAGAGTATAACTTTAAAATTTTTTAATTTATCAGTTGAATATTAATAAATTCGATTATAATTTTCGAACTCGTGAGAATTGAAGAAGAACTTAAACTGGATTATTCTGACGTGTTATTTAGGCCTAAAAGAAGCACATTATCAAGCCGAAAAGACGTAGATCTTAATAGAATCTATAAATTCAAATACAGTAGAAATGAATGGTCAGGGATACCTATAATGGCCGCAAATATGGATGGTGTTGGGGAATTAGGTATAGCTGATGCTCTTTCGACAAATGATATGATTACATGCTTAACAAAACAACATGATGTAAAAAAAATCTCAAAATATAAAAATTTAAAAAAAAATTACCAAAATATTGCATTAAGTATCGGGATTAAAAAAGAAGATTTTGATAATCTAGATAAGATTTTAAAAGAGTTCAGTTTCTTTAAATTTATTTGTATTGATGTTGCAAATGGGTATTCAGAACACTTTAGCAGTTTTCTTAAAAAAGTAAGGGATAAATATCCTACAAAAACTCTAATTGCAGGGAATGTAGTTACAGCAGACATGACACAAGAATTAATTCTTAGTGGTGCAGATATTGTAAAAGTAGGCATTGGTCCTGGGAGTGTTTGCACAACTAGGATTCAAACTGGAGTTGGATACCCACAATTAAGTGCTGTAATAGAATGTGCTGATGCTGCACATGGTTTGGGGGCACATATAATTGCAGATGGTGGATGTACATGTCCTGGAGATGTTGCAAAAGCATTTGGAGGAGGTGCAGATTTTGTTATGTTAGGAGGAATGTTTGCTGGTCACGATGAGGGAAGCGGTAAAATAGTAAAATCAAATGGGTCAAAATATATTGAGTTTTATGGTTCGAGTTCTGATACTGCAAATATAAAACACTATGGTGGTTTATCAAGTTATAGAAGTAGTGAAGGTAGAACGGTTAGAGTAAAGTATAGAGGTAAAATAAAAGATACGATTTTAAATATTCTTGGAGGATTAAGAAGTAGCTGTACTTACGTAGGCGCTCCTTCTCTAAAACAACTTAGCAAGTGCACAACTTTCGTGAGAGTAACAAAGCAATTTAACGATACCTTTGTTAAATAATTAGTTAAGTTTAATTTGAGGATCTTTTAAAGGTTTTAATAATATAGAGGCATTATATTTAACTTTTTCAATCTCAACCTCAATTTTTTTATTTATAAGTTGGTCAATTCTTAAATCAGTTGAAACATAACCAAATAACAAATTTTTATTATAATTGAATGAATAGTTGGCTGATGTAGTATTACCACTAATTTTTCCATCAATGTAAATTGGCTCAAAATGCAATGCAAGAGGTTGACCAGGCTTAGTATTATCTAAAGTGAGCATAATAAATTTCTTTTTAGTTTTATCTTTATCAATTTTTAATAGTGCTTGTTTTCCAATAAAATCATAATTTTTCTTAAAACTTACTGCGAAATTTAAACCTGCTTCAAATTGATTTTCCTCTGGAGAAATGTCATGTCCCCAATGCAAAAAACCACTTTCCATTCTTAATATGTCCATCGCATGAGCACCACATAAAGATAAGTTATAATTTTTTCCAATTTCAATGATTTTATTAAAAATAAGTTTTGCATCTGAACATTTAATATATAATTCGTATCCAACTTCTCCAACATATGACAGTCTTTGAACCCATACATCTTTCTTTTCAATTAAAATATTTTGTGAATAACCAAACCTAAGTTGTTCATTGGAAAAATCCTTTTTGGAAATATTATTCATTAATTCTCTAGATTTGGGTCCGAATACACCTAAACATACAAAGTCATCAGTTACATCAGTAATATTTGTATTTTCGCTTATATTTTTCTTTATATGAAATTTGTCCCTTTCTCGTGTTGCTGCCGCTCCAATAATTCTAAAATAATTTTCACCAATACATACAACAGTTAAGTCTGTTTCGATACCTCCGTCTGAATTTAACATTTGTGTGTATGTGCATCTACCAATTTCATTTTTTATATTTGCGGTACATATTTTTTGTAAGTCCTCATAAACATTGTTGCCTTTTAATTCAAATTTTGAGAATGGCGTTAATTCATAAAGACCTACATTTTTGACTGTATTTTTAGTTTCAAACTCAGCTGAAGGATACCAATTTTGGAAATTGTAACTATACTCATATTCAGCTTTTCCATTCCTAGAGTACCACATAGGTCTTTCGTAACCACCCGCAACACCGAAACATGCTCCGGCTTTTTTTAAATCTTCGTGGTATGGTAATAATTTTACATTCCTAGAAGTTTTATGTTGCTTAAATGGCCAATGCATTCCATATAAATCACCTAAAGTTTCTGTAATTCTCTCTGTTATAAATTTTAAATTTGAATGAAAGTTTTGAAATCTTTTAATATCATAAATAAATAAATCTTCATTAATGTGCCCATTCATTAACCATTCTGCTGTTACTTTTCCGACACCACCCCCACTACCTATTCCAATACTATTCAATCCAGCACATACAAAGAAATTTTTAAAATCTGGCACTTCACCTAATAATGTATTTGTATCTGGTGTAAATGATTCAGGTCCTGAGAAAAATTTTCTTAAACCAACTTCTCCAAGTACTGGCATTCTTTTCATTGCTGCCTCAAGGTAGGGTTCAAAATGGTCAAAATTTTCTGGAAACTCACCAAATGAAAAATTTTCAGGGACTTTATTGTCATTGCTAAATGCAGGTATTGACTTAGTTTCAAAAATTCCAATCAACATTTTCCCTGCATCCTCTTTTAAATAAAGACAGTCATCAAAATCCCTTAATGTTGGTAAAATTTTTGGTAAATCTTTGATTGGCTCAGTTAAAACATAAAAATGTTCGGCTGGATATAAAGGTATACTTACGTCATGTTTTTCTCCAAATTGTCTTGACCACATACCAGCTGCTAATACAACATATTCACATTCTATGGTTGAGCCGTTAACAATTACTCCAGATACTCTCCCATTTTTTTTTATAATTTTTTCAACTGGACTTTTTTCAAAAATTTTCACTCCCTCTTTTCTTGCAGCTTTTGCCAAGAGATTTGTAACTCCGACTGGATCTGCTTGACCGTCTCCAGGCATAAATATTCCACCCTTTAAATCATTAGTTTTTATTCCAGGAAATTTTTCCTCTGCTTCTGAAGGTTTTAATATTTCAACATTTACATCATAAAGTTGAGCTGTTGTTGCTTGCCTTTTCAACTCTTGCCACCTATGATTTGTTTGAGCTATTGACAAAGCTCCACCTAATTTCATTCCCGAAGAAAAATCTAATTCTTTCTCTAACTTTTTATATAAATCTAAGGTATATTTTCTAATTTTCGTAATACCAGCTGATGGCCCTAATTGACTCACTAGTCCAGCAGCATGCCAAGTTGTTCCGGATGTTAACTGATCTCTCTCCAGTAAAATAACATCTTTCCAACCAAATTTTGCTATATGATATGCGCAAGATGTGCCTGTAACACCACCTCCTATAACCACAACCTTGCAGCTATCAGGAAATTCTACCATTAATTAAACTAAAGATTTTTGAGGTTTCATATCAGATTTATTTATGCCTGCTACCTGAACTGGTTTTTTCATGGCATCTCTTCTGAACGGTTCACCTAATTCTTGATTTAAAATTACTTCAACAAAGGTTGTAATACCTTTTTTTTGATCCTCACATCCTCGTTTAATTGCTTTAGTAGTTTCTTCCATAGTTTTTGCTGTAATTCCTTGTAAACCACATGCATTTGCAACTTTGGCATAACTTAATTCTGGATCCAATTCTGTTCCAACAAAGTTGTCATCAAACCATAAAATTGAATTTCTTTTTTCAGCACCCCACTGATAATTTCTAAAAATCACCATTGTTATTGCTGGCCACTCCTCTCTTGCACAAGAGCTCATTTCATTCATGCTAATTCCAAAAGCACCATCTCCAGCAAAACCAACTACAGGTGTATCTGGACAGCCAATTTTTGCACCTAATATAGCTGGAAAACCGTATCCACACGGTCCAAATAAACCTGGCGCTAAATATTTTCTACCCTTTTCAAAAGTTGGATAAGCGTTTCCAATTGCACAATTATTGCCAATATCGCTTGAGATAATCACATCCTCAGGAAGTGCTGCCTGAATTGCTCTCCAAGCTTGTCTAGGTGACATTCTATCTTTATCTCTTTCTCTAGCTTCCTTATTCCAAACGGTTCCTGGATCATCATCTTCATGATCCAAACTAGTTAAAGTTTGTAGCCATGCTGATTTAGTTTGATGAATTAAATTTTTTCTATCTTCTCTATCTTTATCACCTGCATTAGAGGATAATTTTTCAAGTAATTGCGTTGCAACCATTTTTGCATCTCCACAAATTCCAACTGTAACTTTTTTAGTTAAACCAATTCTATCTGGATTCATATCTACTTGAATAATTTTTGCATCTTTTGGCCAATAATCAATTCCATAACCTGGCAACGTCGAAAAGGGATTAAGTCTTGTACCTAATGCGAGCACAACATCAGCTTTCGATATTAATTCCATAGCAGCTTTTGATCCATTATATCCTAAAGGACCAACTGCAAGTGGGTGACTTCCTGGAAAACTATCATTATGTTGATAACCACTGCAAACAGGTGAATTTAATTTTTCAGCTAGTTTTTTTGTCTCTTCAATTGCATCACCAATAACTACACCTGCTCCAGATAATATTACCGGAAATTTAGCATCTGAAAGATATTTCGCTGCTCTTTCAATAGCTTCTTGACCTCCACCTTGTCTTTCAAATCTAACAATGGGAGGAAGTTCGATATCAATTACCTGTGTCCAAAAATCTCTCGGAACATTAATTTGCGCAGGAGCTGAACCTCTGTGGGCTTTTTCGATTACTCTATTTAATACCTCAGCCATTCTAGATGGATCTCTTACTTCCTCTTGGTAACAAACCATATCTTTAAACAAATTCATTTGTTCAACTTCTTGAAACCCACCCTGCCCCATAGTTTTATTTGCAGCTTGAGGTGTTACTAAAAGCAATGGCGTATGATTCCAATAAGCAGTTTTAATTGGGGTAACTAACCCTGTTATACCTGGACCATTTTGTGCAATGACCATTGACATTTTTCCAGTTGCCCTCGTGTATCCATCCGCGATTAAACCTCCATTAGTTTCATGCGCAACATCCCAAAATGTTATACCTGCTTTTGGAAACAAATCCGAGATAGGCATAAATGCTGATCCAATTATACCGAATGCATGTTCTATTCCATGGAATTGAAGAACTTTGATAAACGCTTCTTCAGTAGTCATTTTAGTCATAAATTTTCCTTTAAATATTTTTCTTGCATTTTTAATTTAAATGCTATTTTTCTATATTTAATTTCAAAAATGGCAAGTACAGATATTATTATACATGATAAAAAAGACAACGTTGGAGTAGTTGTTATTGAAAAAGTCGCACCAAATCAAACTTGTAATTGTTGGATTATGGAGGGAGACGGATCAACAACTGTAAATGCGAAAAACGAAGTCCCCTTAGGTCATAAAGTGGCCCTCGAAGATTTAAATGAAGGTGATACGATAATTAAATATGGACACGATATTGGTAAAGTAGTCAAACCAATCAAAAAAGGGGAGCACGTTCATGTTCATAATGTTAAAACAAAAAAATGGTAATTTAGATGGAAATTCCAAAAAGTTTTCTAGGATATAAAAGAGAAAATGGAAGAGTCGGAACTAGAAATCACGTAATTATTTTACCAGTTGATGACATTTCTAACGCTTGTGCTGAAGCAGTATCAAATAATATAAAGGGCACAATTGCTCTTCCTCATTCTTATGGAAGATTGCAATTTGGTGCAGATTTGGAATTACATTTTAGAACAATGATAGGTACAGCAAAAAACCCCAATGTAGCCGCTGCAATCATTATTGGAATTGAGCCAAAATGGACAAAAAGAATTGTAGATGAAGTTTCAAAAACTGGAAAGCCAGTTGAAGGATTTAGCATAGAGGGTGCAGGTGATATTGAAACTATAATGAAAGCATCAAAAAAAGCACAAGAATTTTCAATCTGGGCATCTGAAAAACAAAGAGAGGAATGTCCTATAAGCGATTTATGGATTTCAGTTAAATGTGGAGAGTCAGATACAACATCTGGTCTAGCATCAAATCCTACTGTTGGAAATTTAATGGATAAACTTGAGCCCCATGGAGTACATTTATGTTTTGGTGAAACATCAGAATTAACTGGAGCAGAGAGCGTTTGTGCCAAAAGAGGAAAAACAAAAGAAGCTCAAGATAAATTTATGAAAACCTGGAATGATTATAACGATTTTATACTCAAAGAGGCAACGGACGACCTTTCAGAAAGCCAACCAACAGCTGGCAATATAGCGGGTGGATTAACTACGATTGAAGAAAAAGCATTTGGTAATTTTCAAAAAATTGGATCAAGGAAATTTATCGATGTTTTAACTCCAGCGGAGGAACCAACCAAAGGTCCTGGACTATATTTCATGGATACCTCTTCAGCAGCAGCTGAATGCGTAACTTTACAAGCGGCCGGAGGTTTTAATATTCATTTGTTTCCAACAGGCCAAGGAAATATAATTGGAAATCCAATTGAACCTGTGATTAAACTTACCGCAAATCCTTTAACTGCAGTTAAAATGAGTGAGCATATTGATGTGGACGTTTCAAAAATTCTTTCAAGAGAGATGAATTTAGATCAAGCAGGAGATGAATTAATTAAAGCAACATTAAAGATTGCAAATGGTAGACTTACTTGCGCAGAGGCATTAGGCCATAAAGAATTTGTAATGACAAAACTTTATAGAAGTGCATAATTTATTTAATTGCTTGTAGTTTTGCAATTCTTTTTTTATTCCAATTTGAGATAAATCTTCTTACACCGGCGGCACCTACTCCCAGTATGATTGCAAGAACAACTGAGGTTAATCCATAAAATACCGGAAGATCTTTTGAATAATTTAATATAAATTTAGCTAATGTTCCTAAATTTTGAACTCCATTGTTTGCAATAGTTATAACGGTATCTTCACTAATAAATGTATCGTAAGCAATTGCAATACCAATACATAGTATTAATACAGCTAAAATTGTTTTAAATTGTGAACTGTCAATTTTTTCTCCCATTTTTTGCCCTACCTGAACACCAACTATTGAACCTAAAATTAATATAGTAACTAAAACTAAATCTATAGTTCCATAGTTAAATGCATGTAAGACTGTAACAATTGCGCTCACAAATATTGTTACAAATAAAGAAGTACCTGGAATAAGTTTAGTTGGCATACCAATTATATAAATCATGGCTGGTACTAATATAAAAGCACCACCAACACCCATTATAGCTGCAATGTAACCAACAATCATTCCTATTATTATTGGTGTAAAAATGCTTTCGTAAACTTTTGATTTTTTAAATCTCATTCTAAATGGTAGTCCGTGTATCCAATAATGAGAATGTAACTTTTTCCTTTCAACTATTTTTTTTCTAGCTTTATCGATTTCGGAAACACCTTGTATAAGCATAAAAGTCCCCAGAATTGCTAATACATACATGTATGCTAATGAAATAACTTCATTTATTTTTCCAATATCTTTTAAGTATGTGAATGTAATTATTCCTAACAAAGTTCCAAATGTACCTCCAATTACAATCATAAAGCCCATTTTATAATCTAAAGTTCCTTTTAAATAATGGGTTGTAGATCCTGATACGGACGTCCCTAAAATATTGCTTGCTTCATTGGGCACTGCATACGCTGGCGGTATCCCTAAAAAAATTAAGAATGGTGTCATTAAAAAGCCACCTCCTACTCCAAAAAGACCTGAAAGCACTCCTACAAATAAACTTAGGATAAAAATAAAAGCAATATTAATTTCAACTTGGGCTATTGGAAGAAAATATTCCATAAGAACTATTAGTTACTTCGTACTCCTATGAATAATGATTGTCAACTGATTGATAACTAAATTTTGAAGAATGTAGTAAAAATTATTGCAGCCCAATATAATCCCAGGGCAAAAAAAAGAATTTCTTTTGTATGATTTAAAAAAAAAGTTTTTGGTATTGCTTTTGATATTTTTTTTGTATTTTTAAATATAAAAGCATACATATACGCCAATTAACAAAAATCTGTATGTTTGCAAGTAAATTTTTTAAACTTTAAAAAATAGTTGCTCCAAAGACTTTGACTTCATCGCCCTCAAGCCCAATTACTAATCTTCCAAGAAAATCACCAGCAATCTTTGTGCTTGTTTGCTTATATAGAATTGTAACATAATCTCCTCTTCTTAAGCATCCGATAGGCTTACATCCCTCTGATAGGCTTGAAATTAGTTTATTGCTAGCCCATTGTTTGCCAAGTTCTACCTCATTTGCTCCGTATAACATTTGGGAAGATAAATCTTTAGTAAAGCCACCATAATCCTTAATATTTGATGATCTAACTAAATTATTCCAAATAGGGTCTGCTATCTTGATTATTTCCTCGTCAGATTTAGACGTAAGTGACATAAAATTAAATGAGATTTAAGAAGCTTGTTTTTTTTCTTTATCGTCAACAATGTGATAAACTGGTTTCTTTTCTAGAGTAAATTTGCCGGTTTCAGGATCTCTTTGGGATACTGTTAAGCAATGCCAATTTTCGTCATCTAGCTTCATATGATCTCCACGATAATAGTATCCAGGCCATCTTGTTTCTTCTCTAAATAATGTGTGTTCTGTAACACATTGAGAAGTAATGGCTCTATGCTTAAGTTCCCAAGCCCTCATCAATTGATGATAATCTTCGGCTGCCACATGTTCGAGATCTTCCTGTAATAAATCTAATTGTTGTAGTCCTTTTTTTAATAAATTATCATTTGTCATATAATTATTTGTTAGACCGCCACAATATTCGTCCATAATTTTTTGTAGTCTTTGCAAACCTTGAATTGGTAAAATATAACTTGGAGATACTGTACCTCCAGTAATTTCGTTTCTTCCAACAGTGTAATTTTCTAAAGGTTTAAATATTGCTTCTTTTAAATTTTCGTATTGCTGGTCTGAAACTTCTATGTTGTTTGCTTTTTTGTCATAAATATATTTAACTGCGGCTTTCGCGGCCAATCTTCCCTCTGTAAAAGATCCCGAAGAAAATTTATGTGCACTGCCACCTACTGTGTCGCCTGCGCCAAACAAACCTTCAATTGATAACATTCTGTTATAACCCCAGAAATATTCATCTGGTGCAATATCTTCTGGTCCACTAACCCACGCACCTGAACAAGTTGCATGGGAACCCATTACGTAAGGTTCAGAAGTTGTTAATTCTGGATTGGTGTATTTAGGATCTATATTTTGAGATGCCCAAACAACAGCTTGACCTACTGTCATACCTAAGAAATTTTCCCAACCAACAGTTTCTAGGTGTGGATCTTGAAAAGCCTCTTTAGTTACCATATGAATAGGTCCACCGCCTGCAGCTGTTTCTTGAATAAATGCATGATTTCTTAAACAAGTTGGCGTTGGATGATGATCTATATATTCTCCAACTAATTTTTTTGTAGCTTCATACCATTTCTTTTCATAGTTTTCTCCGTTGGCATTTTGTGTATAAGTTTTTAAATGTAAAAAATATGCGCCAACTGGACCATAACCATCTTTAAATCTACATAGAACTATCCTATTTTCCATTTGAGTCATTTTAGCACCAGCTTGAATTGGAAGTGCGTAAGCTGAACCATTGCTCCAAGGTGCATACCAAGTTCTTCCCATTCCTTCACCAACTGCTCTAGGCTTAAAAATGTGTGATGCTCCACCTGCTGAAATAATTACCGCTTTTGCTTTAAATACATGAAAGTTTCCAGTTCTTACATTAAATCCAACTGCTCCTGCTATTCTATTTGCGTCTTTTTCATCTCTTAAAAGATGAGTTATCATTATTCTATTATATATTTTATCTGCAGATTTCTTTGCAGCTTCAGCAACTATTGGTTTATAACTTTCGCCATGTATCATTATTTGCCACTTACCTTCTCTTTGGTATCTTCCAGTAGCTTTATTTCTCATCATAGGTAAGCCCCACTCATCAAACATATGTACAGTAGAGTCGACATGACGAGCCATGTCATAACCTAAATCTTCTCTTACTAATCCCATGAGATCATTTCTTGCGTATCTCACATGATCCTCAGGCATATTCTCACCCCATTGCATTCCCATATAACAATTGATTGCGTATAAACCTTGGGCTACAGCTCCGCTCCTATCAATATTGGCTTTTTCAACACAAATAATTTTTAAATCTCTTCCCCAATGTCTCGCTTCAAAGGTGGCCCCTGTACCAGCCATTCCTCCACCAATAACTAGGACGTCACAATCTTCAACAATTGTTTTATGTTTTGCCATTAATAATAGACGCCTTGTTTAAAAGCACTTTTATCTAAAGTTGGTAATTCTTTTTCAGTATTTAAACCATGAGGTTCATTGTAAAGAATCTGAGAATTTATCTCACCTTGGTTTGGTGTGTCTGCCTCTGCAAGTTTTGGGATAAACTTTCCCCAAGGTTTTGTTGTAATTGGTGAAACAAAGTTTTTTTCTGTTCCATTTCTAAATTTAATTCTCCAAGATATAGTTCCCTTTTCCTCTTCTCGTCTTACTCTTACACTATGTCCCATTGGAGCAAAGTCAGCATAACCTCTTACATCTATAGCATGATTTGGACATGCTTTTACACAAGAGTAACACTCCCAACAAAAATTTGGTTCGATATTTTTTGCTCTTCTTATAGTTTCGTCGATGTGCATTATGTCTGAAGGACATATATCTACGCAATGTCCACATCCATCACATCTGGTCATATATACAAAAGTCGACATAATTTATTTTCCTTTTATAGTTTATAGTTAGTAATGTCTAGGCTGTTCTCTCTTAATACCCAAACCAAATTCCTCCGGTGCATCTGCTGGTGGTGGCAAGTTGTCTCTAGATCCATCAGCTTCAGCTAAATTTTTTTGTATTGCCGCTCCTGGCTTGTAAAACATATGAGCAAATTTAGACCAATACACTCCTCCAAATAGAACAAGATTTGAAATTGCAAACAATCCTAAAAAAAAAGTATCCCATCCATTGTAACCTGAAAATTGTAAATACGACCAAGCGAGTCCTAATGTTGACGATAACACTAGTGCTAAAACAAATAAGTCTGCTTGAATTAGTCTAAAAACAGAATGAGCTTCTGCTGAAACATCTACTCTTAAAAAAAACCAAAACCAATATCCTCCTACACAAGTTAATATTGCACCAACATGCCAAATTATTGGCCAAACATTTGGAGTTGATACATAAGGAGATGAATAAACAAAAATCATTACTGCCGATCCTAACCAAAACAATATAGTGCCATACATTCCAAGAACATGAGCAAGTCGTCTTTTTCCTAATCCAAGCTCTGAAGTTGTTCCAATGTCATGAACTATAGTTTTTGAGATAATTGCAGTTTTTTCACCTATGCCTAATTCTCTATTTGCAGATTTTTTTGCTTTTTTGGCATTATTAAAAAAATATTTAACATTTTTTTTATGAATTATATCCATCACTGTTCCAACAACTACTAGTCCTAACATTAACAAAGCAAAGCCTTGAAGAACAATTGGTGGCACTGAAGCTGATAGCTCTGCAAATGGATTGGTTGTGAACATAGATTTTCTCCGCAATTTTTATAAAGTTTTAGTATAGATAGTTTAATAGATCAACTGCGATAATGAAGCTTTTATGAGTTTTTAAACAACTTTTTATTTGTTTTTTCTTGTATAGTGTTGCTTTGATCCTATTACAGACCTTACGCCACCCTGAGGATTTTCTACATCACCTTCTCTTCTTGGAATCAGATGTATATGACAATGCATAATCGATTGGCCTGCAACTTTTCCAGCATTAGTTCCTAAATTGAAGCCTTTTACTGAAAGATCTTCGTTTAAAATCTTCTCTTTTGTCAGAAGTACTAATTCATTACAAGCTATAAGTTCGGCTTCGGTTAATTCAAAATAATTTTCAATATGTCTTTTTGGAACTATTAAACTATGAAATTTAGAAACTGGAAAACTATCAACCGATGAATATGCAAATTCATTTTCAAAATGAATTTCTTTTTTATTTACTTTACAAAATATACATGGGTTGTTTGGGTCTTTCATATTATGATAGAGAATTATATATTTTATTTAATTTGTTGTAACAAATTATTTTTCTACGTTTCCAATTTAATTCATCAATTTTTGAAACAGATGTAACACCTTTTCCAGATCCAATTAATATTATTTCATCATAATCATTTAAATCATTTATTAAAATATCTTTGAGGAATATTTTTACTTTTTTGCTTAAAAATTTAATCGTATTTCCAAAGTAACAATTATTTTTTGGTGAAAATATTTTATTATTTTTAACAAAAACTAAGTTTGATGTACCTGTTTCTAAAATTTTTTTATTACTAACTAACGCAATATCATGTCCACTCGAGTCTACTTTACTCAGTTTAGCTATAATTTTTTTATAGTACAAATTTTTATGAGTTGGCTCAATTCTTTTATATTTAAATAATAATAGTTTAAAATTTTTTTTCAGTTTTGGCCTTTTTCGTATAGATATAGAAATTAATTTTTTATTAAGCGCAATCCTGAGTAAATTATCTGGACCTTTGTATATATTGTTTTTGCCAATGAGGCCTTCTATGATTTTTTTAAGGTTTTTTTTTCTTATTCCGTATTTTTTTGTAGATTTAATTAAATTTTCTATATGTGATTTTAATAATATTATTCGAGGAGGCCTACCAATCACTCTCATAGTTGTAAATACACCTTTTGAACCCCAAAGGTCTTTGAATGGAACTTCTTTAAGGTTATTAAGCTGATAAGATTTTTTTAATAAGAATGTCACCATTTTCTGTTAAAAAAGATTCTGGATGAAATTGAAAACCATAAATTTTATTTTCATTATCCTCCAGGCCCATTGGTATTTTTGTTTCGAAGCATCTCATGGTTATTTTAATCGAATTTGATTTAAATGGCTCCATTAATTTTAATGAGTGATATCTTCCTACTGTAAAATTTTGAACCTTTTTAAATATTTTACTTTGATTATTAGTCCTTATTTTGGATTGAAATCCATGATATATTTTTTTTTGTTGTACAATCTTGCCACCTTCATTATGTAATATCATTTGATATCCAAGACATATGCCTATAATTTTTTTTTGGCCTTTGTATTTTTTATAAATTTTTGATGATAAGGGATAATCTTTTGGCGATCCAGGACCAGGGGATAAAACAATTACATCACTTTTGTTGAGCATTTTATTGTTAATCTCAAAGTAGTTGGTACAAACAACTTTATCAAATTTAGAAAATTGATGCACGACATTCCATGTAAATGAGTCTTGGTGATCTATAATATATATCATTTATATAACTCTAATAAAGATTTTGCCTTTATATAGTTTTCATTGAATTCTTTTTTTGGAGAACTATCTAAAACAACTCCCGATGCAGCAGAAATTTCTGATCTGTTTTTGAAGTTTAAAATAGATCTAATTATAATATTAAATTTCATATCTTGATTAAATTTAATAAATCCAAAACTCCCCGTAAAAATATTTCTACTCTCTTTTTCCTGATTATTTAAAAGTTGCAATGTTCTTATTTTAGGACATCCGATCACTGATCCACCGGGCATCATTGCTTTTATGATATCTATTAGTTTTGTATTTCTGTTTAAAATACCACCAATTGAAGTTACGTAATGAAAAAGATGTTTGTATTCTTCTACATATTTTTTTTTTATTATTTTTACACTTCCAGTCTTACATATTTTTGACAAATCACTTCTTTCCATATCCACAATCATATTATGTTCTTTAGTCTCCTTTTCATTATTTTTGAAATATTTAAGCGCAAATGACTTATTTATTGAATAATTTTTCTTTAAAGTTCCAGCTATTGGTTTGGTAATAATTGTATTTTTTTTTTTATCAATTAACGTCTCTGGAGAACAACTTACAATAGAATAGTCTTTATCTTTAATCATAAAAGACTCGGGAGATGCATTCACTTTCATTAATTTCCAAAAAAAATTTACAGGATTTATAAGTGATTTATTTTTATATTTAGTACAAATTTTAATTTGATAAGTTTCTCCTTGTCTAATTTTTTTGGAAAAAAGGTCGAAAATTTTTTTATATTTTTGATAAGATATATTTATCTTAAATGGACTTAATATTTTTGTTTTATTAAATTGAATATTAAATTTTTTTTTTTTTATATTTGTTAAAATTTTTATATCTTTTCTTATTTTAATAACTGTTTCTGGTTTATAAAAAATACCTTTATAAAAATTTATTCTTTTTTTATCTTTGATATTTATATCTATTAGATTACATAACAACTCATACCCAAAAAAGCCTAAATATAAATCAGTTTCTTTACGATATTTTTTTCTTTTGAATGATTGTAAAAAATTTTTTACATTTTTTTTTGTTAAAATAATTTTTTTTGAAAAATCGGTGTATATATTATAACCACCATTTACCTTATAAATTATGATAGGTTTATCAGACTGATAAAGCTTATCTAGATATGGATTAAATTTTAAATTATGCTGTTTGTGGTCTTTCAATTGCTCTCTCAATAATAGGTAAGTGTATCAAACCTGCAAAAATTGATAATGCGATAGAAACGTACCACGCATAATCAAAGTTACCATTTAACTCATAAAATACTCCACCAAGATAAGCTCCCAGAAATGAGCCAATTTGATGGCTAACAAATACTATTCCATATAGAAGTCCTACATATTTTGTTCCAAATATATGACCAACGATCCCGTTTGTTGGTGGTACTGTTGACAACCATAAAAATCCAAAAGTTATTCCAAATATTATTGAGTTAAAAATACTGGGAGGAAGAAATATAAAATAAATTATTGATAAACCTCTTAACAGGTAAATAGCACTTAAAATTTTCTTTTTACTATACCTGGTTGACAAATAACCACTCGTTATCGTCCCTACCATATTAAAAATACCAATAAGAGCTAAAATCATGGCCGCTGTCCAGTCAGGCATACCTTTATCCATCATATATGTTGGAATATGAGTGGCTACTAAAGCAATATGCCAACCACAAACAAAAAATCCTAATGTTAAATAAATAAAACTTTTATTTGCAAAAGCCTCTTTTAGGGCTTCAGTGGCCGTTTGTTTGTTGTTTTGATCAACACCGACTGGTATTTTGGGAGTGCTTACAAATAAAGCAACTACAAGTCCTAATCCTAGAAGCAAACAAAAATATAATAATGTATTTTCCCAACCAGTCTCAATTAATGAATACCTAACTAATAGAGGTGATACGAAATAACCAAATGAACCCGCACAAGTAACTATGCCTGTGGCTATTGTTCTGTTTGATGCGGGAAAGTGTTTTGCCACAACAGAGACTGGAATTCCAATAGCTGTTGAGCCTAAACCTACCCCAATCAAAACTCCAATTGTTAAAGTAAAGTAATGTCCAGTATTAAAACCTGAGTAAAAAAGCAATACTCCAGCTAGGTAAAGTAAAAAACCTAAAAAAATTGCAATAGCTCCCCCATATTTGTCAGTTATTACTCCAAATACTGGACTAAAAACTCCCCAAAGCAATAATTGCAAACCCATTGCAAATCCAAAATGTGAAATTGAAATATCCAAGTCAACATTAAAATCAAAAAAGAAAAGTCCAAAGGTTTGTCTAATTCCTAAAGAAATGATTACAATTAACGATGCTGCAATCAAGGTTATAAGGGCTTTTTTGCTGATTACAAAACTTTCATCTCTCATTTTATTTTTTTAAGCGCTTGTTTTAAATCATTAATAATATCATTAGGATCTTCAAGTCCTATATGAAGTCTAATTATATGTTCATCTTTTTTTAAATTTGTATAACTTCTTGCGCCTAATTGTTTCTGGTTTTGATATAAGGCTAAACTTTCAAAACCACCCCAACTATATCCATATCCAAACAAATTTAATGAATTTATAAAGCTTTTTACTGAATTTTTATTTTTTGATTTTATTCTTAGTCCCATTAGTCCTGAGGCTCCAGAGTAATATTTTTTCCAAAGCTTATAATTTGGAGAATTTTTTTTATATGGATAACAGACTCTTACTACTTTTTTTTGTTTTGAAAGAAATTTTGCAACTTTTAAAGCATTTATATGATGTTTATCCATTCTTACATCTAAAGTTCTTATGCCTCTTAGAATAAAATAAGCATCATCTGGACTTAATCTTAATCCTGTCACTCTATTTGTCGGCTCAACTAATTTAAAAACTCTTTTATTTATCGCCAAACTACCGCCCATAACATCAGAATGACCTGAATAGTATTTCGTAGCAGACACAATAGACATATCAAAACCTAATTTGATTGGTTTTATTAAATATGGTGTTCCCCAGGTATTATCAATTGCTGTATAAATTTTATTTTTTTTTGCAAATGAAACAATTTTTTTCAAATCTTGAAACTCAAATGTATTACTACCTGGATTTTCTACAAAAATTAATTTTGTTTTTTTTGTTACTTTATTTTTTAAATCATTAAATTTTGTAGGGTCATAAAATATACTTTTTATGTTAAATTTTTTTAAATAGTCTTGTGTTAATAATCTTGTTGGTGAATAAACAGAATCAGTCACAAGAATTTCGTCTCCTGGCTCTACTAAACTTAAAACTGCCAAAAAAACCGCACCAAATCCTGTTGGTGTAAGATAAACCTTATAGCATTCTTCCATTTCTTGAAGAATTCTTTGCAATGCATGTGTAGTAGACGTTCCTTGTCTTCCATAATCAAAATTACCGCTTCTTGGATTTTTTAAATATTTTTTTTGGGTTTTTTCAATTTCTTGAAGATTTTTAAATATTATAGTTGACGCTCTAACTACAGGTGGATTAACTGACTGGTTATGAAAATCTTTAGCAGTATGTTTTATGAATGTTCGTAGATTTGTTTTCATATAATATTGATATTTAATCGACAATGCTATATCCATTCGATAAGTCAATAAAATTAAGGAAAAGGATTGAACAATATGGGTTACCCAAAAAAACACAGAGGTCGAAGAAAAATGGGCTCTAAAAAAAGAAGAGCAAGAAAAAAAAATAAGAAAAAGTAGATTTTTCTATTAATGGAATTACTTAAAAGTATTAGAAAACTTCGGATAGTAGCATTATTTCTTTTTATATTTCCTGCTTTCGCAATAATTGGATCATTAGTAATACATAATTATCTTGTATCCTTTAAGTATTCCAAAGATACAAATTACAACTTTGAAACTAATTTATCTGGAAGTTCGATTGAAATTCTTTGTTCAGAGGACAATAATTTTTGTCGAGATAGAATAGAAAAATTCAAAACTTTAAAATCTTGTTATGAAAATGAAATAGATACTAAATATCTTGATGCAAAAGCAAACTTTGAAATAAAAAGTTTTAAATCTATTGAAGATATTGAATATTACGACGGAAATGTAATATTCAGGGCTGAAATATCCTCTAGAAAAAATGAAAATTGCATTCTAAATTCAAATAGTAATTACTTATATAGTATTTTTCCTCTATTCTATGAGACTGTTGTCAGCGTTAAGGATAATGCAAAGCTAGGCACAAGTGTTTCTGTAAATCCCTTTTTTTATGGTGAAACTTCTATAAGTAATATTGCTAAAAGATATCCAGTAAATTTTTTTTTTAAATCATTCTTATATATAAGTGGAGTTTTGATGTTTATTTACTGGAGGTACT
Source organism: uncultured Pelagibacteraceae bacterium (assembly GCA_902631595.1). Lineage (GTDB taxonomy): Bacteria > Pseudomonadota > Alphaproteobacteria > Pelagibacterales > Pelagibacteraceae > Pelagibacter. The sequence goes on from CACOZH010000003.1 coordinate 30,147, forward strand.
ACAATACAGTAATTAATGAAATAAATAGTACACAAAAAAATAATTTATTTTTTTTATTTGGCATTCTCTCAGCAATATTTTTAATATTGCATGTATTTTTTCTTGGATGGACTTTTGAAAGTGAATTTCTTACTAAATTAAGAAGGACTTTTGTGGTTTTTTTTGTTTTTTTTGAAATTTTAGCACAATCTTTTTTAATAAAAAAGATAGTGAATATTAAATATAAAATCAAAGATTATGTAAATAACATTTATATATACTTAAAATTATTTTTAGTAATATTAATATGTTCTATTACAATTATAATTTTATTTATTTTAATATTTTATAATTTAGACTCGAAGATAGATTATATTTTAGAATGGAATTATTTTGTCGTATTGTTAATTTTTTATCTTTTATCTTTTTTGATGTGGAAGAAATTTAATCAAATTTAGGTGATCCATCCTCCACCTAAAAGTTTGTCTCCTATGCTGTCTTTTTTATAAAATACACATGCTTGACCAGGAGATATTCCATATTCATCCTCCAATAATTCAACTACCCCTCCTTTGTCAGAAAAAGATAATCTTGATTTAATTAACTTACCAGTAGATCTTATCTTTACAAAAATATTTTTATCTAAATCTTTTTTTTCAGTTAAAATATTTATATCTCTTAATTCAATTTTTCTTTTTACTAACTTTTTTTTTGGACCAACTATGATTTCATTTTTATCCGAATTAATTTCAATAACATATAATGGTTCTTTTTCCGCAATTTTGATTCCTTTTCTTTGACCAATTGTAAAATTCACTATTCCATCGTGAACACCTATTACTTTTCCATCTAAATTTCTTATATTACCTTTACGAAAGGCATCCGGTCTAAATTTCTGTATAACCGAAACGTAATCGCCATTAGGAACAAAACATATATCTTGACTGTCAGGCTTATCAGCTACATTTAGGTCTAATTTTTTTGCTATTTCTCTAGTTTCATTTTTCATCATATTTCCTAGAGGAAATCTTAAAAAATTTAATTGTTCACGTGTGGTATTAAACAAAAAATAACTTTGATCTCTATTTTCATCAATCGCTCTATACATATTAGTCTGATTGTTTTCTGTAATACTCTTTACATAGTGACCTGTAATTAATGCATCTGCGTTTAGATTTTTACTTTCCTCAAAGAGATCTTTGAATTTTACGGTTTGGTTACATTGAACACATGGTATCGGAGTTTCCCCTGATAAATAACTTTCAACAAAATTATCAACCACCCCACTTTTAAACTTTGATTGATAATATAAAACTTTATGATCTATATTTAACTTATGTGATACGCGTTTAGCATCCATTATATCTTGTCCTGAGCAACATTGTTTTGAATGTGTATTTTCTTTGCTATTGTCATATAGTTTTAAAGTTATCCCTGTCACATCATATCCTTGTTTTTTCATTAATGCTGCAACTGTAGAAGAGTCCACTCCGCCTGACATAGCGACAACAACTTTAGTATCTTTTGGGTCTTTGTCTATTCCTAATGTATTAATTTTACTTATCATTTGATTGGTATATATACTCATTTCATTTATAAATTAAAGTGTATGATTTTTGATTTCGAGCCAGGCGATAAAGTTATAAATCCTGATAAAAAAGAATGGGGAGTGGGGCAAATACAATCAATAATAAAGGAAAAAATAACTGTAAATTTTGAAAATGTTGGAAAAAAAGTAATTAATGGAAATATAATTTCTTTAGAAAAATATAAAAGTTATGGAAATAAATAAGATTGAAAATTCAATAAAAGATTTAGTTAACATATTTTTTGATGCTGGGAGAGTTTCAATTGAGTTAAGAAACAAAGGACTTATAAAACATATTAAAAAAGATAAAACACCAGTTACAAATGGAGATATTGAAGTTAATAATATTATTTTAAAAAGCCTAAAAAAAATTACTCCAGACATTCCTATAGTTTCTGAGGAAACCGCAGAAAACAAACATTCAGATCTTGATACCTTTTGGTTAGTTGATCCAATTGACGGCACATATGATTACTTAAATAATAAAGATGAGTTCACAATCAATGCAGGTCTAATAATTAATAAACAAGCAATTGCAGGGATTATTTATGCTCCAGCAAAAAATCGGATGTTTTATACTTGTGGTGACAATTTAAGTTTTGAGCTTAAAAATAATACTCCTTTTTTATTAAATAATAAAAATATTGATAAAAATAATATTAAAGCTGTGAGTTATTCTGATCATCTTAAACAGGAAATTATAGAAATACATAACAAATTAAACGTAAAAGAATACGTAAGGATGAAAAGTTCATTAAAATTTTGTGTTATAGCAACAGGAGAATATCAGGTGTATGTTGCTGAACCAAGAGCTAGAGAATGGGATATTGCTGCAGGACATGCTATATTAAAAAATTCAGGTGGTGTAATATCAGATTTCGATGGAAATGAAATTCTTTATGGTAAAAGTGACTTTAAAAACCCAAGTATTATTTTAAGAGCAACAGAAAAAATTTGATGGATGAAAAAATCAGAATAATATTGATTATAATAGTCTCTGTTTCTATTTTTGGGTTGTTAGTTTTTGTATTTGTTAAAAATTATATTAAACGAAAACTTGAATATTATTTAAAAGAAAAAAATAAGTATAAAAATAAAAATTAAAGTAAATTAATAATTTTTAGATATTCTTCTTTTTCTATATCAATCACTCTTTTGGACGTCTCAAAATCGAAACCAGATCGAGCAAGGATGCCTAAATCTTTTTTCATGAATAAAGGTCTATTATTTTCGTCTCTAGCTGGTCCAATTCTTTTCTTCTTGCATATTTTAATTGCTGAAAAAAAATCCTGATCTTCATTATTTTCTCTAATATCTGATAAAGTTTCGTTTATATATTTGTCTTTAATTCCCTTTGAATATAGATAATTTCTAATTTTATTTATTGAACTGCCTCTTTGAATTAGACTTTTTGCTTTTGAACTAGAATAAAATTTATCATTTATAAATTTTGTTTTCTCCAAATCTTCTAAAACCACATCTATAAGATCAGTCAAATGTTTTTTACTGACATTTGTGGCTCCTTGTTTTAAATATTTTTTTAATAAATAAGTTCTTAATTGCTGTCTTGAAGGAGCATATTTTTCGATATAAATAAATGCAAAATTTCTCATTTCCTCAACTGTTGTTTCAAGATTTTTTTTTCTATTTTTTATAGGAATCATAATTTAAAGTTATATAATATATTCCTATATGCTTGATCAAATATCAACTTACTTTACAATTGAAATGATTTATCTATGGTTGAATATTGGAGTGATACCATTTTGGCTTATGCTTATTTTTTTACCTAATTCAAAATTAGGCAGTATCTTAGTAAGCTCAATATTCCCAATTTTTATCTTAGGTGGTGCTTATATTTATATTTTTTATAAATCCTTTTTAGGATCATACGATTTTATAAATAATTTTACACTATATCTCGGTATAAGAGATTTAAGTGTCTTATTTTCAAATCAAGAATTTTTAATAATTTTTTGGATACACTTCTTAGCTATAAATCTATTTTGTGGATCATGGATGTCTAGGGATGGATCGAAACTTTTAATATCAAAATACATAATGTTTTTTCCACTGCTTACAACCTATTTTGTTGGTCCACTAGGAATTTTTATTTATTGGATAATAAGAATATTCTATGCAAAAAAAATAAGTCTATATGACTAAAAGTATTGACTTTTATTTTGATTTCATAAGTCCATACTCATACATTGGTTACAAAAAAATCGAGTTACACAATTATAAATTAAATTTTATATATAAACCTATTCTTTTAGGTGGACTTCATAAATTGTGGAATATCACGCCCCAAGCATTTATAGAGCCAAAAAAAAAATTCATGATTATGGATTGTGAAATGATCACTAAAAAACTAAAAATAGATTTTAAATTTAATACTAAATTTCCACTGAGCACGATAAAACTTATGAGGGGGTGTTTAATATTTAAAGGTGAACAGTTACAAAAATATATTAAGTTAATTTTCGAAGCTTATTGGCGAGATAATATGGATATTACTGACAATAATGTTCTTTCAAATTTATTGGAAAAAATTGGGTTTGATTTTAAAGATTTTTTTAAAAAAATTGAAGAGATAGAAATCAAAGAAAAATTAAAAAATTTAACACATGATGCTTTCGATAAAAATATATTTGGTGCTCCAACGTATGTTGTAAATAATAAAAATTTCTGGGGACAAGATAGGTTTGAATATGCTATCGACGAGTTAAATTCTATTTCTTGATTTTAAACTTTGAATTTTGAAGAACTGAAAAACCACCTTCAATGTGTGAAACTTTTTTACATCCCATTTCTTGCAAAGTTTTTACTGTTAGAGCAGATCTTCCGCCTGCCGCACAAAACAAAACTGTTTCTTTATTAATATCTATGATGCCATTTTGAACCAATGTTTCAAATTGGAATTCTAAATGGCTTCTTGGTATATTTATTGAATTTTCGAGTGAACCTGTCTTTTCAAGTTCAGATGGTTCTCTTATGTCTATTAGATTACAATCATTTCCCTCTAAAAGATTGAATGCATCATCGGCTGATATAGTCTTAATTTCCTGCATAGCTTCAGAAACTAGGGTTTGCGCTGTTTTTATAGACATAGTAAATATATATAAAGTTATGCAAACAAATATATTAAAAAAAATTTTTGTAAAGATAATTAAAATGTTTGGGTTTGAAATTATTGATCAAAACCAATTTAAATCACCTACTTTAAATAAAGAATTAAATGAACAACTTTCAAATGTAAATAAATCAATCATTCTTCCTCTTGGTGAAGTTAATTTAACTAGAAAGATTTCAGATTTACTAATTATCTTTAGAACAAATACAACTGTCGAAATTTGGGATCAAAATAAAAAAAGAATCTTTGAAAAAGAAAAAATTGAGTATGTTATAAGATCCTTAAATTCTTTAATCAAATCAATTAAAATTGTTGAGGAAAACTATCCATCACTCAATGTTAATTTAATAATTTTAGATGATAGATCAAATGACCAAAATTTGGCTAAAATTAAAAATATTTTAGATAAATCTAATCATAAATATGAAATCATAAATCACAAATACTCTGATCATAAAAATATAATTAAAGAGCAAAAAACAGTTGATACTTTTTCAAATTTATCAAGTCTCCTAAAATGTTTTGAAATAGGGAAGAGAGAAGGTAAAGATTTAATTTATTTTGTCGAAGATGATTATTTGCATTTTGCTAATTCTTTAGAGGAAATGATTGGTACTTATGAAAGAATCTCATCCCAACTAAAAAGAGATTTATTTGTTTGTCCAGCAGACTACCCTTTTCTTTACATGAATAATGAGAAAACAAATATTTTAATTGGTAACAAGAGACACTGGAGAACAACAAATAAAACATTGTGTACTTTTATGACATCTAAAGAAATTTTAGATAAATATTGGGAAAACTTTCATCAAAATTGCCTAGATAGACATGAGCCGTTTGAAAAATATTTAAACATGATCTACGAAAAAGAAATCTGCTTATCTCCAATTAAATCTTTATCTATTCATATGACTAATGTTAATTCTAGTTATGGTTTGTCGCCATTTATAGATTATAAATCACTTTGGGATGAAAATGAATAAATGGCAAATTTAGTTGGAAAAAAAGCACCTAATTTTAATTTAAGCTCAACATCAGGAAAAAATGTTGAATTAAGTAAAATTAAGTCAAAATATGTTGTTTTATATTTTTATCCGAAAGACGACACGCCTGGGTGTACTTTGGAGACTAAGGATTTTAATTCATTATTTTTGAAATTTAAAAAAGCTAAATGTTTGGTGTTTGGTATTTCGAAAGATAGTGTTGATAGTCACAAAAAATTTAAAGCAAAGTATAAAGTAAAGTTTGAACTGCTTTCCGATGAAAATAAAAAATCAATTAAAGCTTACAAAACATGGGGTAAAAAGAAATTTATGGGTAAAGAATTTATGGGCCAGATAAGAAGTACTTTTTTAATTAAAGAAAATAAAGTTTTAAATGAGTGGCGCAATGTAAGAGTGAAAGACCACGCAAAAGAAGTACTTGATTTTTTAATAAAAAATTAAAAAAGGCCCGAATTATCGGGCCTTTTAAATTGTTAAATTTAAAGGGAGAAATTTAACTAATCTCTTATTGCATATGCAATTACACCTGTTTCAGTTACGTCAGTACCTTTAGTTTCACCTTCTTTGCTTAATCTAATACCAAAAGTATTTTTCATAAAAAACCAAATTATAAATGATACTAAGAATACAAATAGATTTATAGCAATTACACCTAACAACTGTGATCCAAACGTAGCATCATTATTTGTAATTGGAACTGCTAGTGTCCCCCATACTCCTGCAAATAAGTGGGCTGGTATAGCTCCTACTACATCATCAATTTTTAGAGACAATAAGAATTTAGTTCCATAGACAACTATCACTCCACCTACAGCACCTATTAGTATTGCCGCTAAAGGTGATGGCATCAAGGGTTCTGCAGTAATTGCAACTAAACCACCAATACAACCATTTAACATTTGAATTACATCAGTTTTTCCAAAATGAATTCTTGTTACAGTCGCGGCTGCCATTACACCACCTGCCCCAGCTAGAAATGTATTTATAAAAATAGTTGATACTGCAATTGCATCATCGGCTGTACCCATTGCTAATTGAGACCCACCATTAAAACCAAACCAACCTAACCATAAAATAAATATTCCAATTGTTACTAATGGTATAGATGATGCTGCAAAAGGTTTGATAGGTGTTGCCTCACCACTCTTTGTAAATCTTCCTAATCTTGGACCAATTAAAATTACACCTGCTAAAGCTGCCGCGCCACCAGTTGAATGTACTAAAGTTGAACCTGCAAAGTCAGAAAACCCAGCAGATGCTAACCATCCTCCACCCCACTGCCATCCCATAACAATTGGGTAAATAATCCCCGATAAAATTGCAGCAAATAAGAAGAATGGCCATAATTTAATTCTTTCTGCCATTGTCCCTGATACGATTGATACGGTTGTTGCGCAGAATACCATCTGGAAATACCAATCTGATCCATCTGAATAACCAGTATCTACTGAACTAGCGTCGGACCATGGTAAGAATTTTCCTATATAACCACCTTCTGGTATACCATAAGCTAAGTTATAACCAAACAACCAAAACATTATTCCTGCAATTGAAAACAAGCCAATATTTTTAGCACAAATAACTGACACACTTTTTGATGTCACCATTCCTGCCTCTAACATCGCGAAACCTGCCGCCATGAACATGACTAAAAATCCACAAACTAAAAATAAAAAAGTATTAAATATAAATCCTACTTCAGCTGAAACTGTAGTTTCTGCTGCAGCTGGCATTATAAACCATAATAATAAACCAACTGTAGGTAAGACTAATTTTTTTATAAATTTAAACATATATCTCCTCAAAATTAATTTGGAGTTTTTATATTTAAAAAATTTTTTAAAACTATTGATTATGCAGAAAAATAGGTATGCATTTTTTGCATATAGAAACAGCCTTTACTAATTTTTTTTGAATTAATAAAGGCTGTTAAAAAAGAATTATCGGTTGAATACTTCTTTAAGTGCTTTAGCTGGTAAGAATTTTACCTTTTGAGAAGCAGCGATTTGTATTTGTTCACCAGTTCTTGGGTTTCTACCAACTCTAGCTTTTCTTTTAGCTACTTTATAAGTACCAAAACCAGCAATTTTTACTGAATCGTCATTTTTCAATGCGTCCAAAATAGTGTTGGTAATAGTATCAAAAGTACGCTCTGCATCAGCTTTGCTTTGATTTAGCTTGTCTGATAGTTTTGCTACTAGTTGTTTCTTGTTCATTTTTAGCTCCAGTGTTAGGTTATTTACACTTTTTTATAAAATCCTTGATTTTTCAAGCTTTTTTTTGTGTTTATTAATATTTGTTACACAATATATTGTGCTCTAAAAGTATTGATTTTACTAGCTTTTTATTAAATCAGTCAGAAACCCTTAAAATAAGCCAATATCTTTGAGGTCATTAAAGGTCGCAAAAAACATTAAAGATAATAATAAAAACATTCCGATTCGAAAGAAACCTTCTTGTGTTTTTTGACTTAAAGGACGACCTAAAACTTTTTCAAAACCATAAAACATTAGGTGACCTCCATCTAACAGTGGGATTGGAAACAAATTTATTAATCCAAGACTTATTGAGATGTATGCCATCATGCTTAAAAAAGGAATTATTCCAAATTCTGCGACTTGGCCTGATATTTTTGCTATACGTATTGGCCCTCCTAATTGAGAACTGTCGCCCTTTCCAACTAACATAGATCCAAGATATTTTAATGTTGAGGTGGTTACAAAATATACTTCACTAACAGACTGGATTAAAGCTTGCGCTGGGCCTAATTTTTTATGATTAATTTCATTTTTATAGGGGCTTAACTTAATTCCAACCATTCTTTTATTAATTTTATTACCAAGATTATCTTCAGCAAGTACAACATTCGGCTTTACTTTTAATAAAATTTCTTGGTCATACCTTGATACTTTAAAATCAATATATTCAGATGTGGACATTGCAATAAGTTTAGAAACATCCAAAATACTCTCCACTTTATTGTTGTCTATCTCTAAAATAACATCATTTTTCATTAATCCAGCTACTTCTGCAGGACTATCTTTCTGTACTTCATCAATTAATGCTGGGGTAAAGTCTTTACCAACAAACATATAAATTGATAAGAAAATAACAATTGCTAATAAAAAATTAGCTAAAGGACCACCAAATACAATCAAAGACCTTTGGTATAATGGCTTTGTTACAAATAATTTTTCCTGGTCTTCTTTGCCATACTTTTTAAGCAATTCTTCTTGGTCTGCTTGCGAAAATACATTTCTATCACCAAAAAATTTTACATATCCTCCTAAAGGTATCCAGCAAATCTTCCAACGAGTTCCTGATTTATCATTCCAACCAATTAATTCTTTTCCAAAACCTATAGAAAAATCCGTGACACCCACACCATATCTTCTTGCAAAATAATAATGTCCGTATTCATGAATGAAAACCACAACAAGTATTAAAATAATAAAAGGAATTATAAAATCAAACATCTAAAACTTTACAATATTTAAAAATTATTAACAATGCGTCATTATTTGATAAATTTATCATTTTAGAAGAGTTTTCCTTGCATGCTATGCTGATACATAATTCTCATATCTTCAACTGTTAGTTTTTTTGGATTTCCCCCTGTGGATGGGTCAGCTAAAGCCATTTTTGACAATCTCTCAATGTCAAAATCTTTTTCATCTATAACTTCTGATAGTTTATGAGGTATATTTAATTCTTTTCTTAAATCTAATACCCAGTTTAAAAATCCATCAAATGAAATATCTTTTAAATCCAAATACTCACAAAGTTTTATTATTCTCTTTTCAATTTCTTTTCTATTAAATGTCAAAACATAAGGCATAAATATTGCATTTGATAAACCATGATGAACACTATTTAATGCATTTACTGGATGACTTAACGAATGAATTGCACCTAGTCCTTTTTGAAATGCAGTTGATCCCATACTTGCAGCAGTAAGCATATTCATTCTTGCTTCAATATTTTTTCCATTTTTAAAAGCTTTTAAAAGCCACTTATTAATTAATCTCATTCCTTCTAGTGCTATTCCATCGGCCATTGGATGAAATCCTGGAGCACAATATGCTTCAAGACAATGAGCTAACGCATCCATTCCTGTTGCTGCAGTAATTTTAGGAGGTAAATCTAAAGTTAAAACTGGATCAAGAATTACAATTGAAGGTAAAAATTTTGGATGAAAAATAATTTTTTTTTCGCCGGTCTTTTCATTTAATATAACTGATGCTCTTCCAGTTTCTGAACCGGTACCGGCTGTAGTAGGAGCGGCAACAATTGGAGCTATGGTTTCTGAATTTGCTTTGGACCAGTTATCTCCAATATCTTCAAATTCCCAAATAGATAAGGTTTGGCCAGACATAAAAGCTATAGCTTTTCCAACATCTAAGCCGCTCCCCCCACCTAAAGCTATTACCCCATCGCATTTATTATTTTTGTAAAACAAAACACCTTCTTCTACATTTGATCCTGTTGGGTTTCCAACTACATTTGAAAAAACCTCTACTGGTAAATTTTCTTTTTTAAGTAAAGCAATTGCATCTTCAATGATTTTACCTTTTGCTAAACCATTATCAGTAACTAGCAGTGGTTTATTGATATTTAATTTTTTACATGCAGAACCTAAATCTTTTATACGATTTTCTCCAACCCACATTGTTGTTGGATAATTCCAATTATAATTTTGCATAATATACAGTTATTAAGAATATTATTTTCTTATACCATAATCTTCAATTTTCCACACAACTAATGGAGCAAATGTAGCAACTACAAATGAAGAAAATAACAAGGATTGTGAAATAAAATCAGGAAACATATTTGTTGGAAAAATAATCCCTGCTAATATTGATATTGAAAAATCAGTACTTGGAAATAGAAGTAAGCCCATCATCAAACCAAATAAAATTGAAACGTAAGCTTTTTTCTCATCAAACTTTTTATTATAAAAACCATAAAAAACACTCATAACCGCTGCACAACAAAGCAAGTCAGCTAATAAAAATAAATACAAAATACTTAATCCTTTTGAAGCAACAATAAATGCGATTATTGATAATATGATTATTATTTGTTTAGAAAATTTAAGATAATTTTTTTTACCTTTAAATACTTTATTTCCATCTACTATAATTAAACTTGAAACAGCATTAATTAAAGTATCGATACTGCTTACTGTTAAAGATATAGTTAGTATAACTATTATAATTGATAATTGGATTCCATTTTCTTTTAATATAAGTGAAAAAAATGCAAGATCTGGAATAACGGTTTCATTTTGTGAAACCGCAATTAAGCCTGAAAATCCCATTACAAAAACTATTGGAAGAATGATTATAAAAGAAAAAATTAAACTTTTTTTCAATACGTCATTATTTTTTGCAGCATATACTCTTTGCCAATTACCCTGATGAAATAAATTTGTTGCAGCTACCGCTATAAAAAAAGTTAATCCAGCAGTAAAATTAGGCAAATAATTTGAGCTTAACAAGTAAGGTTTATTTTGATTTATAAAATCAAAATTAAAATTTCCTGAATTTAATGAAAACAAATTTGTAAAAACAATTAATAATAATATTAAAAATATAACAAATTGAATATTGTCAGTAAAAAGTGATGCTCTTAGCCCTCCATATAAAGTATAGATTAAAGATGATGTTACAACTATTCCAGCTGTAATCCATAAACTTGTTCCTGAAATGTATTTAACTAAAAGAGAAACTGCGGTTACCTCAGCTATTAAAAAAATTGTCATGTAAAAAATTGATAGAAATAAAATCAATTTAAATAATTTATTTCCGTATCGTGATCTAATAACTTCAATTAAAGTTTTTCCTTTTGAATAATTTTTTCTAAATTTTTCTCCTAAATAAATTAATATAAATAAAGGAAATGCAGTTCCTAATGCATAGCCAATTACGGCTCCAATTCCTCCCCATGTTGCAGCAGAAGCTGGCCCAAAAAGTATCCAAGCTCCCAATGCAGAAGCTACCAAACTTGATGTTAAAGAAAAAACTCCAACTGATCTATTTGCTAATAGATAGTTATTAAGACCTTGGTGTTTTTTTGAATAAGATATTCCAATTACAATAAATAATAAGCTAATACCCAATATAATTAATATTGCGGTTGACTGGGTTATTAAATTAAGTTGATCCATATTCTCCCTTTCTGAATTACCGGACAGGTTCTAAGGGTATATCTCAGCCTAAAGGCACCCCTTTTTTTTAACTCTTTATAGTATATCCCTTTTTAAGAACATATGCGACAACTGAAATACAAAGAACTAAAAAGAAAATCATTGAAGCAATACTAATCCAAATATTAAAATCTGATGCACCATAAAAAGAAAATCTTAAACCATTAATCAAATACACGACTGGATTGAAATAAGTTACCATTTGCCAAAAAGGAGGTAGCATATCCAGAGAATATAAACTGCCGCCTAGAAATACCATTGGAGTAATAACCAATGTAGGTATAATAGACATCTGCTCGAAATTCGAGCTTAACAATCCAATTAAAAAACCAAATAACGCGAATGTAAATGCTACAAGTACAAGTAAAAACACCATTAATAAAGGATGAAGAATTGAAACCTCAACAAAAAAGTTTGACGTAGCCAATATTACTGCTCCAATAATTAATGTTTTTGTTGCTCCAGCGCCAACAAAAGCTAATACCATTTCAAAAGTAGATATTGGTGCTGCAAGTATTTCATAAAGCGACCCATTAAATTTTGGAAAAAAAATACCAAACGAAGTATTGCTTATTGACTGAGTTAATAATGTTAGCATGATTAAACCAGGCACAATGTAAGAGCCATAACTAATGCCATCAATATTTTGAACATAGTTTCCAATTACTGAGCCAAAGACAATAAAATAAAGTGAAGTTGATAATACTGGAGATATTAAAGACTGTAATAATGTTCTTCTAAATCGATCCATTTCATGAAGATAAATTGCTCTAAATCCGTAATAATTAATTCTCATTATTTTCCCTTACTAAAGTTACAAATATTTTTTCAAGTGTGCTTTCTTCTGTTTTAAGATCTTTAAGCTTCAATCCTTGATCTCTTATGTCTTGAAGTAGATTTGTAATTCCAGTTCTTTGTTTTTGAGTATCATATGAGTAAGTTAGCGAAAGTTTATTGCCACTTAACTCAAGATCATATTTACTTAAACTTTCTGGAATAGTGGCTGTTTTTTCGTGTAAGTCAATTCTAAGTTTTTTTTTACCCATTTTATTTAGTAGATCTTGTTTCTGATCTACTACAATTATTTCTCCATTATTTATAACAGCTACTCTATCTGCAATAGCTTCTGCCTCTTCTATATAATGTGTTGTTAAAATTATTGTTACTCCACTTTCTCTTAGTGCCTCTACTGATTTCCACATATCTTTTCTTAATTCTACATCTACACCTGCTGTAGGTTCATCCAAAAATAGTATTGAAGGTTTATGAGACAAAGCTTTTGCGATAAGAACTCTTCTCTTCATTCCGCCTGATAACTGTCTTAAAATATTATCTTTTTTATCCCACAGAGATAATTTTTTTAATACACTTTCAATATATTTTGGATCTGGGGCTTTACCATACAGTCCCCTTGTAAAAGAAACATTATTAAAAACAGTCTCAAAATTTTCTAAAGTTAATTCTTGGGGAACTAAACCAATTTTAGATCTAGTTTGTCTATAATCTTTAATTATATCAAATCCATCAACATCAACTTTGCCAGATGATGGTGTAACGATACCACAAATAATACTTATTAAAGTTGTTTTGCCCGCTCCATTTGGTCCAAGCATAGCAAGTATCTCACCTTTTTTAATATTCAAACTAACGTTCTTAAGAGCCTTTAATCCATTTTGATAAGTTTTTGATAAATTATTAATTGATATTAAATCTTCAGACATTCCGCATTTATATAGTTTTTTTTATTATTATTACAACATAGCGATTATAGCTAATCTTTTGACATTCTCCATATTTCACCGTAATCACTTAACATTAAAATTTTCCCGTTTAGATCTTGTTTTACATCCCTAATTCTTCCAATTGTGTTTTTGAAAAGTATTTCTTCCTCTATAAATTTGTTTTCCTCAAAATTTAATCTTCTTAACGATTGATGTTTTAGAGATGCTATCAATGCTTGCCCTTTCCATTCAGGAAATTCATCTCCACTATAAATTAAGCAAGCAGAGATTGCTATTGATGGAACATAATATTTTATTGGTCTGTCATATCCTGGAAGCCATTCTGGTCCTCCTGGCAGACCTGAGTATTTAGTGCCACCCCAATAAAGTTTATCCCAACCATAATTTCCACCTTTATTTACTTTCCCAAACCAATCACCACCTCTCGCGCCATGATTTGTCATATAAACGTTATTATCATAAGGAGACAAACACATGCCTTGAACATTTCTTATTCCAATTTGATAAATTTCAGGGAGCCAATCTGGTTTGTCTAAAAACTTTGGATTATCTTTTGGTATCGATCCACCTGTTTTTATCCGAATAATGCTTCCAGGGTGTTTAGTGGGATCTTGAGCTATTATTCCTCCACCTCTTTCTCCTGAAGAGATATAAATATCGTCTTCTTTTATCACTATTCTTGATCCAAAATGGTATCCGCTTTTAATAGAAGGTGTTGATCTAAATAAGTTTGAAAATATTAATTCATTTTCATTAAACTTAGCTTTTGCTAAAGAAGTTGATGTAAATCCATTAGTTATGTGTTCTGAATAAGTTACATAAACATAATTATTTTCAAATAAAATATCTAACAATCCACCTTGGCCATCCTCTAGTACATCTAAATTATGTTTTATAGTCTTAGAGGTATTTTCAAATTCATTAAATAGAATTATATTTCCTGGTTTTTCAGTAATTAAATATTTTCCATCACTAATAATAGATAATGACCACGGACTGTTAAGTCCGTCATTAATTTTTGTTAAATTAATTTCAGCAAATACATTAGTGCTTAAAAATATAAATAAAATTAAAAGCTTTTTCATTAATTGAAAAAAGCGCCTCTTATTCTTAAAAGTTCTCTACTAAGATTTTTATTTTCTTTAAATGGTTTTCTGCCATGAAGCCAAAAGTAATTGTTTGCAATAACACATGACCCTACCGGTAATTTAGTTTCTATTTTATTTTTGCTTCCTTCAAGGGCATCTGACAAACTTTGTAAAAATAATCCTTGTTCCATATTTTTTGGTTCAGGAAACTGATCTATATAAGATATTTGCACTAAACCATTTTCATCTTTAGTAAAAACTGGATGTTCAACTTTGTAGTCAATATTTTTACTTTTTGGAGACCCCCATATAAAATTTTGATTTCCAACAGGATCATTTGATAATTGTTCTAAAAATTCCCAATCGTCTAAATGTAATAAAACACTTTCGCCACCTTCAACATTTTTTTCCTCAAGCTTTGACATTAGCAACCAATCAGTTTTTTCCTTAACATAAGTTCCATCAGTATGTAGGTCCATATTAGTATAAGGTTTTCTCAAATAACTATCTGAGGTATCAACGTGTTTTACATGAAATCTCGCATAATATTTTCCAGCCATTGAATCATGATTGGGATTTCCAAATAAGTGAGAAATTGCTGTTGAAAGCTTTACTAGAAAAGTTTGATCAACGATAGCAGAATTGTTTTTAGGACTTAAAATAATACATCCTGTCTCTCTATTTTTTAAAACCTCTGTAATAAATTTACTAAGTTTTTTTGATGTAACCTCATCTACTACATTTGCAATAGTAAATCTTGAAAAAGGTTTGTACTCTAAAGTTAAGATATCAAATTTTTTAAAATTGAATGCGAGTTTTTCAATTATTGTATCATCAAGTTCTATGTTTATTATTCTTTTCGATTTCTGATGATACTGAATATTTAATCCATCAATATTTATTAATTCCATTATTTAATTATTTTAATTCTCAAGCAATTTTGCTTTTGCTTTATTAAATTCTTCCTCGCTTAATGCGCCTGACTTATAAAGTTCATTTAATTTTTCTAATTCAGAAATCATACCAGTATTATTTTCTGGTAAATTTTTCAATTCTTCTTCTTCTGTTAGTCTTTCACTCTTAGCTTTCATGCCTCTCATGGTTGATCTCGCACCTAAATAAATTACAAAAACCATTGCTGAAATTGCTAATGTAAAAAATATAATCGCTTGCATTAATTAATCCTCATCATCTTCTCTCCATCCTTTTTGATACAAAAGGTAAGCTGCAATTGTAACAGAAATTACTCCCACAACCATGCCAATATTTAACCCTATTTCTTTACCAAAAAAATACCAACCAAGTTGTGTTGAGCCAATTGGAGGAAAGCATAAAATTGCCATTAAAATTGGAATTCTATAGTAATAAGGTGGTCTTTTCATATTTGATTAAAGACCAGAATAGATGAATAAATTTATAATTTAAGATAATTATATGTCACAGTTTTTAGCAGTTTTTGAATGAAGCAGACATATTTTTAATTAAATTAAAATATAAATCTTTACCTGGATTTAAAGTTGCTCCAAGAGGATCAATTACACCAGTTTTTATATTCATGTCTTTAGCAACTGCTTTGATGATATCTGGATTAAATTGTGGTTCCGAAAATACACAAGCAACTTTATCATGCTCAATAATCTCTCTAATTTCAGCTAATTGTTCTGCGCCAGGCATTACATCTGTATTGACTGTAAATGCTCCCAAAATATTTACATTAAATCTTTCCTCAAAATATTGGTATGCATCATGAAAAACTATAGAAGCAACACTTTTACTTAATTCAGATTTTGTATCTTTAATTAAGTTATCAATATCCTTAAGAGCTTTTGCTAAGTTTTTATTATAAATTTCAGAATTTTTTTCATCATTTTCAATTAAATGCTCAGCCATTTCTTTTAAAATAACTTTCACATTAACAGGGTCTAACCAAATGTGTGGATCAAATTCACCATGAGCGTGTTCATCGTGATCATCATGTCCGTGATCGTCATGATCATCTTTTTTTTTACCGTGATCATCATGTCCGTGATCGTCATGATCATCTTCTTTTTTACCGTGATCATCATGTCCATGGCCGTCATGATCATCTTCTTTTTTACCGTGATCGTCATGATCGTGATCGTCAAAAATATTTCTTTCTCTAAATTTTAATACCTCTAAACCTTTAATTTCCATTAACTCAATTTTTTCTGCTTTTTTTGCAATTGAACTCAACGGTTTAACTAAAAAAATCTCTAAATCTTCACCTACCCAAAATATAATATCTGCTTCTTGAAGCATTTTAGCGTGTGAAGGTTTCATGGCAAAACCATGTGGAGAAGCATATCCATCTACTATTAGATCAGGTTTACCAATTCCATCCATCAAAAAACTGGCTAAAGAGTGAATTGGTTTGATAGATGCAACAACTTTTACGTCTGCATTAGAAGATGTAAAGAATGTCAGAAATGTTATTATTGTTAAAAAGAAAGGAATTTTTTTTATAGAGACCATAATTTTAATATTGTTATAATATAACATTATGTAATAATATAACATTTAAAAGTCAAGTATTAAAATGAGATCAAATAATAATATATTAGTTAAATTAAAAAATGCTGGATATCAGCTGAATGGTAAATTCCTTGTAGAAGGAGTTTCTTTAGAAGTTCAAAAAGGTAAAATTGTAACCCTTATTGGCCCAAACGGATCTGGTAAAAGCACTACTGCTAAAATTGCTTTAGGAATTTATAAAAAAATAGACGGTAAGATTGAAAAATATACTGATAAAGTTGGATATGTGCCACAAAAAATTTCAATTGATTGGACATTGCCCATTAGAGTTAATGATTTTATGATTTTAACTGACAGTATAAGTAATGAGCAAATTGAGGAGGCTTTGTCTTTAACTGGAGCATTGCATCTTAAAAATAAAAATTTAGGAAATTTATCTGGGGGAGAGTTTCAAAGAGTTTTATTAGCCAGAGCTATTTCAAAAAAACCTGAACTATTAGTACTTGATGAGCCTGTTCAAGGAGTAGATTTTACAGGTGAAATAGCTTTATATGAATTAATAAAAAAAATCTCTGAGGAATTAAATTGTGGAATTCTACTTATATCACACGACTTACATACTGTTATGAGTGCGACTGACCATGTTGTTTGTTTAAACGGACATGTTTGTTGTTCTGGTTCACCAACTGATGTAGCGCATAATCACGAGTATAAGGCTTTATTTGGTGAACAAGCATCAAAAACTCTGACAATCTATGAACATAAACATGATCATGTTCATACTAACGAAGGGGATATTAAAAAAAACTAAATGTTTGATGATTTTTTTATAAGGGCGTTATTTGCTGGAATTGGAGTTGCGTTGGTGACAGGCCCTCTTGGGTGTTTTGTAGTTTGGAGAAGATTATCTTATTTTGGTGATACGCTTTCACACTCTGCTCTTCTTGGTGTCACAATTGCATATACTTTTCAATTTAATTTAGCTTTCTCAGTATTCATTATTTCAGCTTTGATAGCTTTAATTTTAATTCAGCTTCAAAAAAAAACAAATTTACCTGGTGATGCTTTGTTAGGTCTTTTAGCCCACTCTTCATTAGCAGTTGGACTTGTTGTAATTGGTTTCCTATCTTTTATCAGATTTGATATTATGGGTCTATTATTTGGAGATATACTTGCAGTAACCGTTGACGATTTATTAATTATATGGGTGGGGGGAGCTATCATCTTAATTGTGCTAAAATTAATATGGAAATCTTTATTTGCTTCAACTGTTAATTACGAATTGGCTGAAGCTGAAGGATTAAATCCTGATAGAGCAAAAGCTATATTCACAATTTTAATGGCTGCAGTCATTGCTATATCAATTAAAATGGTTGGCTTACTTTTAATTACAGGAATGTTAATTATACCCGCCGCTATGGCGAGAAATGTATCTACGAGTCCTATTCAAATGGTATTTTATTCAATTATAGGAGGATTATTATCTGTTATTTTAGGTCTATATTCATCGTTAGAATTCAATACATCCTCGGGCCCATCAATTATAGCAGCATCTTTATTTTTATTTATACTCTCTTTATTAAGGATAAAACAAACAGCTAGATTGAAAAATTAAGGTCAAATTGGTACAAGTGTAATGATGGAAAAACAATTAAATTTATCAAAAAATCAAAAAATTATTTTTGATCTTATTGATAAATCCTCTGAGCCTATGAAGGCTTACTCAATTCTTTTTAATGTGCAAAAAAAAGGTATCAAAGCACCTTTGCAGGTATATAGAGCACTAGATAAATTGGTGGAAATTGGAAAAATACATAAAATTGAAAGTCGTAATGCTTTCATTGCCTGTCAAAATTCAAGCTGTCAAATATCTAAAACAACTGCATTTTCAATTTGTGAAAGCTGTGAAAAAGTAACAGAAATAAAAGATAATAAACTTGCAAAATACCTAACCAATTTTAGTGACAATACCGGAATGAATTATAAAAAATATAATTTAGAATTTTTTGGTTTATGTAAAAAGTGTAAAAGAAAATAGATACTAAAGAATTTCTAATTTTTGATTTTCAATAATATAATTTATCACTAGGTTGTATTCAATTTAAATATTTTAATTATTTGTAAATAAATTTATTGAATACAACCTTTTAAATAATTAATTTTAAGTCAGGGAGGATGAGTCTATGTTAAATTTGCCTGACACTTAGCTGGTAAGTTCCATATAAAAAACATTATGTAAATAAATCCATTTTGTGGGTTTAGCCAAAACGGCAACATTAAGGGGGCTCTTTGGTTCAACCAAAGAGTTAACCCCTTAAGTTTTTTCAGTTTTTCTTAAATCTGCATTTAATATTGAAGCAATAATTAAAATTAAAAAAGGAATACAAAGTAGGTTTACTGATTTCCAACTAGTCATAGAAATTAATATTCCTGCGGATAAACTAGATATTGCAGTAAAAGAAAAAACAACCAAGTCGTTAAACCCTTGAGCTTTAAATTTTTCATCAGGTGTATATGTAGTTACCAAAAGACTTGTTGCTGTTACAAAAAGAAAGTTCCAACCTATTCCTAAAAAAATTAATCCTAATAAATAACTAATAAAAGACGGATCTAGAAAACTTGTAATTATTGTAAAAACATAAAACAACACTCCTAAATACATCATTTTACTAAAACCATATTTTTTTATTAATGTTCCTGTTATTAAGGATGGAAGAAACATTGCTAAAACATGAAATTGCATAACTATACCTAATTTATCTAAACTAAATTTGTGGATAATATGCATGCTTATTGGTGTTGCAGTCATCAGAAAGGCCATTACAACATATGCAAAAGAAGCAGCGGTTAGTGCCTGTAAAAATTTTGGTTCAGAGATAAATTGAAAATAAGTTCTGGTGCTAATATGTTTATCTTGTTTTGAAATGGCCTCACTCTTTTCTTTAAAAAATGATAAAAATACAGCTGGCATTATAGTCAAGAAAGCAAGGGCAAGATATGATCCTGCATATAGATAATTAGGAATAAAGTTTTTGGTATAGTTTGCTAAACTTATGCCAATAAATGCTGATACAATTCCAGCTAATAATAAAATTGAAATTGCTCTAGGAGCTTGTTCTTTTTCAACACTTTCTGCAGCTGCAAATCTATATTGATGAATAAAAGCCATACCTGCACCAAGAATAAAACAAGCAAAACAAAAAATAAAAAAATTCCCTAAAATTATTGAATATGCCGCAATTAGACTTGCAACTGTGCTAGCTATTGATGCTAAAACAAAACCAAGCCTTCGTCCGATTATACTCATAACCTTGGCTGCGAATATCGTAGATATAGCAATACCAACTATGTAAATAGATGGTGGAAGTGTTGATAAAGATTTAATTGAACTTAGCTGGGCACCTATTATTCCACTTAAAAATACAGTTACATTAGCTGCTGTAAAACCAAATACTTGACTAGCAGTGAGCAAAAATAGGTTTTTGTTCATTTGGCTAACTTACACACTTGGTAATTAATAGCTAATATAAATTAGTACTATTAAAAGCCACTGAATTGAGATGATAGAAAAAATTTTAAATATTTAGAACTGCTCAGACTCTGTAGAGCCATCCATTGCGGTAGTAGAACTTTTTCCTGAACTTATTGTATTGGATACCGCATCAAAATAAGATGTTCCAACTTCTCTTTGATGTTTAACGCTTGTGTATCCATCTTTCTCTCTTGCGAATTCATGTTGCTGAATTTTAGAATAAGCAGCCATTCCTTCTTCTTTATATTTCTCAGCTAAATCAAAAATAGCAATATTCTGTGTATGGAAACCTGCTAGAGTTATAAATTGAAATTTATAACCCATTTCAGCAATTTTTTTTTGGAATGACCCTATTTCATCGTCTGATAAATGTTTTTTCCAATTAAATGACGGAGAACAATTGTAGGCAAGTAATTTCCCTGGATATTTTGCATGAATTGCGTCAGCAAATTTTTTTGCTTCTTCTAAATTTGGTGTTGCGGTTTCACACCAAATTAAATCAGCATATGGAGCATATGCCAGTCCTCTTGAAATTGCTTGGTCAATTCCATCCTTAACGTAAAAGAATCCTTCAGGTGACCTTTCACCTGTTAAAAAGGGTTTATCATTTTCATCAAAGTCATTTGTGATAAGTTTTGCAGCATTAGCATCAGTTCTTGCTAAAATAATAAGGGGAACATCAGCGATATCAGATGCTAATCTTGCTGCTTTTAGATTTCTGACCATAGTACTGGTTGGAACTAAAACTTTTCCTCCCATATGACCACATTTTTTTTCACTTGCTAGTTGATCCTCAAAATGAACGCCAGCCGCTCCAGCTTTTAAAAATTTTTTTGTTAATTCAAACACATTAAGAGGGCCACCAAAACCCGCTTCTCCATCTGCAATAATTGGCAACATATAATCAACTTTATTCTCTTCCTTCATATCACCATCCACGGTTTCCATATGTTGAATTTGATCTGCTCTTATAAGTGCATTATTCATTGCCTCTACTAATTTTGGAGCACTATCATATGGGTAAAGAGATTGATCTGGATACATTTCGCCAGCACTGTTTGCATCTGCAGCTACTTGCCATCCACTAAGATATATTGCTTTTAAACCAGCCTTTGCATGTTGAACAGCCTGGTTTCCAGATAAAGATCCTAATGTATTAACATAAGATTCTGAATTTAGTAAGTTCCAAAGTTTTTCAGATTGTTGTTTTGAAATTGAATATTCTATTTTTATCGATCCTTTAAGTCTTTCTACTTCTTCAGGAGTATAATCTCTTTTAATACCTGCAAATCTTTTTAATTTAAATGAAACTTTACCCTCTGATGACATTTAACTCTCCTGTTATAACTGTTGATTAAAAAACCTGACTTATGAGCTTTTTGACTGATCGTTATTCTCGCTAGAAATTTCTTCTATTCCGCTAGAACCCCAATCACAATGATCATCTCTCAAATAAATCCCTCGAGATCTGTGCTCTTTAATGTCCTGTTCAGTTATTTGATTATGTGTATTTTTGTCTATATTGCTCATAAATTGGTTATAATTTACAATATTTACAAAATCTACAAAAATCCTCAATTTACTTGTAAATCTGATAAATTTATTGTAAATTTAAATTTACAAAATTTACAATGAATTCACTAAATGACATATCAATTGGTAAAAAAATTAAGGAATTCAGGCAAAAATTAGGTCTTCAAGCAAAAAAGCTCTCAGATTTACTTGAAATATCTCCTTCATACATGAACTTAATAGAAAGTGGCAAAAGAAGAGTAGACGGGGAATTGCTTTTGAAAATATGCCAAGAATTAAGAATTGAAATAAGTGATTTGATAGAGAATAAGAATCCGGATTTAGATAATTCAAAAAAAGCAATAATTAAAAAGACCAACATTAATAATATAAAAAAATATAATCTTAAAATTGGCCCAAAAATAAAAGCATTTAGGAGACAACTGGGTATTCAAGCCAACAAGCTAGCAGAACAAGTCAATATATCAGCCAGCTACTTAAATTTAATTGAAAGTGGCAAAAGAAATATAGATAGCAACTTAATTATTAAAATTTGCTCTGAACTAAAAATAAACGTTTCAGATTTAACAAGTAAAGTGGATTTAAACTTGGAAAGTAATATTTCTGAACTATTGAGTGACGAAATTTTTGAAGACCTTGATATTCTTGGTCCTGAAGTAAAAGATTTAGTTGCATCAAATCCAAAAATTGCAAAAGCTCTTATTAAGCTTGGAGATAATTTTAAACAAAAGGACCATGAAATAGTTAATAGAGTAGAAAATATTTCTGGAAAAATAATAGACGGTAGACGAGCTGCCTTTCCTGGTGAGGTAATTGCAGATTTCCTTCAAGACAATAAAAATTATTTTCCTAAATTAGAAGATTTTGCAAACAAGATATTTGAAAAATTAAAACAAAATAATAGGACAAGGTATGTTGCTTTATGTGATTTTTTAAAAAGTGAATATAATATTAAAGTAAAAGATATTATACCTGATCCAGGAAAACCTTTCTCAAAAATTTACAATAAAAAAACAAAAGAACTTTTCTTATCTGATTATTTGTCACTCGAAACAAAAAAACTATATGCAGCAGCACAAATTGCACAAATAGGAGCAAAAGAAGAGATTAATTTCTATTTATCAAAATTCAAATTTCCTTCTAATGAGGCCAAGGAATTATCAAGGGTTGCTTTATTAAATTATTGTGGAGCTGCAATACTAATGCCATACAAATTATTTCATAAAGAGTGTAAGGAGTTAAAATATGATTTAGAATTGTTGCAAAATACATTTGCTACTTCATTTGAACAAGTGGCACATAGAGTTACATGTTTGCAGGATCCAAAATTACCTGGAATTCCTTTTCATTTTTTAAGAGTCGACGTAGCGGGGAATATATCTAAGAGACTATCTTTATCTGGAATAGAAATACCAAGATATGGAGGTGCGTGTCCTAGATGGAATGTTTACTCAGCCTTTTCAAGACCGGGTGTCATTCAAGCTGCAGTGAGCAGAATGACTAATGGTGAAAAGTATGTTTGCATCGCTAGAACAGTAGAGAAAGGTGTTGGACGATATGGACAAAAAAAAAGTATGTTATCAATTGGATTAGGATGTGAAGCAAAATATGCTAAAGATTTTATTTACACTGAAAATCTAGATATTAACGATAAAAAATCAGAACTGCCAATTGGTGTTTCGTGCAGAACTTGTGATAGACTAGATTGCTCTCAGCGTGCTTTCCCACCTTTACATAAAAAATTTGATGTAAATATCAATAACCGTGGTGTTTCGGTATACGTTAACGAATAATTATTCTGAAGTTTTATATTTACTTTTATTGATTATAAATACAAATAGAATAGGCAATATTAGTGTAAGCAAAGTAACTACTATTAAAAGAATTCCTAATTCTGAATAATCTGCTGTTGATTGAATTTCTCCAGAAACTTTATCTTTTACTTCTCTCGTAACTGTAAATACTTGATTTAAGTATTTAGTCCCTAATGAACTAGCTGATAATGCTAAATTAGTGAATGATGCAAAAACTGCAAAGAATGTTGCTTTTAAATGCGAAGGTGCATTTTTAGCTATCCAAGCAAGCAAAGGTATCATGGAAACTTGACCTAGTGGAGACTCCAAAGCCGTATTTATCAATGCTATGAATTTTGCATCTACAATCCCACCTGTTAAAGATGCTGTCCAATTATGAAAACCATAATACATTCCAACACTTGGTAGAAATAATATTGATCCAGCAATTGATAAAATAACTATTATTTTTGCAATAGAATTTTTTGCCATAAAAGGTCGTAAAAGTACTATTCCAGCTAAAGTTAAAATTGAAGCTAATAATGATAATACAGAAAAGAATTGTTCATTAAATTGTAATTCATCAATTTCAAACCAGGTTAAACCTGGTCCTGGTCCTGGCATTGCTCTAAATATAAAAATTATGACTGCTGTACCAACAATAGTTAATCTTAAGTTTTCTGGTAACTCTTTAATAAGTTTAAACATTAAAAATAAGATTATTATAACTGATCCTATAAAAACAATTTCTTGAGCAAAAGGAACATTGAATGAGCCAATGCCTAAAGTAAATATCACAAAAATAAGACTGCCACCCAGAATCCACCAATTTACTTTGGTCTTATCTCCCTCTATTTCCTCTTTTAATCGCAAACCTTGCAATTCTAAGATTTTAATTTTTTTACTTCTTAAGTAAGATGCTAAGAATACACCAAACACTGAAACAACAGGAATAATTAAAGCATAAATATAAATAGAACCGTAAAGTTGAATTTTTTCGGTTTGTTCTAGATTATCAACGTTACTAAACAGAATTACATTTGCAAGAGCAACTAAGACTGTTCCACCAATTATTGCAAACCGTCCTAAAGTTTGCATTGTTGTATGCATTAATTTTATATGATCTTTGCTATATTCATTTCCTTGATCATCTGTTAAAGGCACCGCTTCAACTGTCATTGCATCCGCAACAACATCTTGAACGACATAACCAACTGGAGCAAGTATGACGCTTATTACAAACCATGTTTCAACTGTAAAAATCTCAGCCATAAACTCTGTATGAATTATTAATCCATGCATTATGATTAAACTTAGCCCTATTAATCCAGCACCAAAAAAAACCATATAATTTTTCTTTTTCCAAATAAGATCAACTAGATGGCCTAGCGGCATTTTTAAAGCCCAAGGTATCCCAGCCCAAAATGCTAGCCCTGCAAGAAATGCTGCTGATAAATTTAAATAGTCTTTTACAAAAAAAGTTCCAACTATACCGGTTAAACCTGAAATTCCAGCCGCAGCATAAATCATTAATGGTGGTAAATAGGACCATTTAAATTGACGTCCTAAATCTAGAAATGTACTATCTAAGAAATTAGTAATGCTTTTAATCATATAAAAGCCAAACTAAGACGATTAATGACAAAAATATTAATCCACTTATAATTTTATAGGTTTTAACTCCTAATTTAACACTAATGTATTCGTCTATTTTTTTCCAAAAAATTACTATTAGAAATAAAAGAATTAATGGTAAAACTACTTTTATCATCAAAAGAAATTATATAACTATTTTCTATTACCCTTTATCAGAAAATACATACCACCAATAAATAAGAAAATTTGTGGGCTTGTGAATAAAGCTTTATTTATAAACCAATCAGCATGTGCAACTACAAAAATATTAATCATTAAAACAACAATTGTGAATCCTGCTAATCGAGTAAAAATATTTCCATATGGATTTTTAATGAATTTACTAATAATTAAAACTATACCCGCTGATAGCTCTGATATAGCTACTAAAGATGCTAATGTTGGCGATAAATCGAAGTATTCTATTAAATTCTCTGGTGGTAGTGGAAACTTATTAGATCCGTGAATTATAAAGGCAATACCAACTGCCAATCTCAATAAAAGTGAAGCTATAGCCTCAAAATTATTTAAAATGCTCTCTATTTTAAAAATTAAATTTTTCATAATTATTTGTTTTAACAATATACAGAATAAAATAAAAATAAAATAAAATAAAAATCAAAAAATACAAAATTAAATAAATATGGAAGATAAGGTTTTTTTCTTAATACTATTTGCGACAATCATGCACGCAACATGGAATGCAATGGTAAAAAAGCATTCGGACAAAACTGTAGCCTTAGCTGGAATAATTCTTGGGCATATACCGTTATCTGTGGTTGCAATCATAGTTTTACCACTCCCCTCAAGTGAAAGTATTCCTTATATAATTGTAAGCGCACTTATCCATCAAGGTTATCAATGGTACTTATTATCCTCTTACCAAATAGGAGAATTTACGAAAGTATATCCAATATGCAGAGGTTTTGGACCTTTGGTTGCAACTTTTATATCATTAATCTTTTTAGGAGTAGTTTTTAATATACTAACAACAGTTTCAATACTTCTGCTTTGTTTTGGTATTATGATGTTAGGTTTTAAAGTTGATAATAAAGAAAAAAATTCAAATGTTTTAAAATACTCTTTGCTAACTGGTTTTTTTATTGGCTTGTACTCATTAGTTGATGGATATGGTGCAAGAATAAGTGCTTCGGCTATTTCCTTCATGAGTTTCTCTTTTATTTTAAGCGCGATCATATTTCCGTTTTTATTAAAACTTAAAAAAGAGGAAAATATTGTTTCTAGAATTTCTAAAGATGGAAAATTTATATTTTGGGTTGGAGGTTCTATGTCTTATGTAATTTATATGATTGTTATCTGGGGCTTTACTCAAGCGCCCATACCTATGGTTGCTGCATTAAGAGAAACAAGTATATTTTTTTCAATCTTTATTGGTTATTTCTTTTTAAGTGAAAGAATAACCTCAGCAAAAATTTTTTCAGTTTTATTAATTCTTGCTGGAGTTATCGGTTTAAAACTATTTTAAAACCAATTATTTGGAATAATTATATAATGTATTGCAAGTACTATACCTACTGAAACAGTTAAGCCGAATACCATTTTTAGGAAATCTTTTCCAATTAATGGAAAGACATAACCTAATTTATATTCTTTGTTCATGGTAGCTATAGCAAGTTCTCTTCCACACAATAAACCAACAAATACCCATGTTGTTGACATTGGTAAATCGTTTAGCTCCTTAAAGTAGAATAAGACAGCAGCATAAATTACGTTAATTATGGTAGCTGATCTTGCATATCTTGTTCCTGTTTTTTCAAGAACAACTTTTTGAATTGGTCCTCCTTGAATATAGAAAATGTAAAATAACAATGAAGTAAAATAAGCCATTACAATTAAAAGCAATGTTAAGTCTAACTGTCTAGGCAGGTATACTGCAATGTTAGCTACATCGTGAGATAACCAAACCCACCATAACCACCCTGATGAAACCCAAACAGCATTTCTCCAAAAGCCTACCCATTTTTCGTCTACTTCATCAAATTTTTCATTAATGAATTTAGAAACAGCTATCCAGGCGATGTAAGCAACCATAGCTGCTAAACCATAGCCAACGACGCTTTTCATAAGCATTTTTTCAAGTACGACTGTTGAGGCAAATGCTGAAAGAACTAAGAAAGTAGTAGATACTGGTATTCCAATTCTTGTTAATAATAATAGTATTGCAGGTGCTACTGCATGATACCATTGAATTTCTTGATAAGGTATTCTAGTTAATCTTCCATAAGAAATATCACCATCATACGAATACCATCCCCATGCTAACGCAATAATCATTACAGCTGATGCAGATCCTGCAAGTGTATACCATTTAAACCACTTCTTTTTTGAAGCTATAAATGTACCTAGTGTTTGAATTGAGTCGTTAGCGATTACGCTATATCCAGCAAGGGCAAACCCTATAACTGTATAAATTAAAGTCATTTCCATACTTTTTTCTCCATATATTATTGTTTTCGGTTCAATCGATTCATGACTTGAGGTCTATGTAATCTGTGAAGGGAAAATTTTCTATCGCTAAATTTATTTATTTGAGCATCCGTACGAGGATTCGTCAATAAGTAAACTAATTAATATTAATGTCTACGTTAAAAATTATTAAAATTCTTAGTAAAGTTGTATTTACTTGATTAATCGCTTGATTATATAAACAGCAGCAATAGCTCCCAGTAGTTCAGCAAATATATAAGTTGGTGTATTTAAGTAATTAATGCCAGTAAACGAATCTGTAAAAGTTCTAGCAATTGCAACAGCTGGATTCGCAAATGATGTGGATGAGGTAAACCAATAACCAGCGGATATATAAGTAGCAACACATGCGGCTACTGTAGTTTTACCATCTTTTAATGTAGCAAAAATAATAAAAATAAGACCAAATGTTGCTACTATTTCTGATAAAAATATATGAAAACCATCTCTATTTTTTGTAGATAATTCAATAATATTGTGTTCAAAAAAAACGTTGGCTAACATAACTCCCAAAAAACAACCAAGTATTTGTGCAGGAATATAGGTTAATAATTCTTTTCCTTTAATTTTTTTAGTTAAATACATTGATAAACTGACAAAAGGATTAAGGTGAGCACCTGAAATATTGGCAAAAGACGTTATTAAAACAAACAATCCTGCTCCAGTAGCAATTGTATTTGCTAATAATCTAACAGCATTATCATTAGTTAAATTTTCAGCCATTATTCCAGAACCAACAATAACCATTACTAAAAAGCAGCTAGCTATAAACTCGCCCAAGAAAATTTTATTATTGTTCTTCATTTTTTATCCAATTATTAATTTTTTCGTTAATAACATTAAACGTGTTTAAGATAATGTTATTTTTTTCATTTTCATTTAAATTTATTAATTTAGATACAGGATCTTCAATATCCCAGTGAATAATTTGATCTCTTTTAGGCCAGATAGGACAAACTTCCTTATTTGCATTATTGCAGACGGTAATCACATGATCCATTTTAATTTCATTATTAATAAAAGTATCAAAGTTTTTGGATGTTATTTTGCTCAGATCGTAATTTTTCATTTCTAAAAATTTTTTAATATCACTATTTATCTTACCCGTTGGGTTACTGCCGGCGCTATAAGCTTTATATTTATCTTTAAAATGATTATTTACTATTGCTTCAGCAATTATACTCCTTGCTGAGTTTCCAGTGCAAACAAAGAGAATATTTTTCATTAAATAATAACTTTATAAATTCCAATTAAAAATAAAGGTATTTGAAAGCCAAAGTTTGTAAGAATAGCTTTATCTTTGCTCATAAAACCAGCTATTGTCCAACCTACTACACCTAATCCATGAAAATAAATATTTAATGGGTATATATTCAAATTTGTTAAAAGTATTCCTGTTAATACTAAAAAGGTACTTATCCATTTAAGATATTTCTTTAAAAACATTTTATCTCCTCCCTGTTTGATATATTAATATTATGTTAAAATTTCATTATAAATAATGAATTTCGACGCTAGTCTATGAGAAAACTTTGGTCTGCCAGCAAATCAGAAATTGCAAATTCGAATCTTGCAAATTATGAAGGTTATATCTCACAAAAATACAACCAAAAGTTCAAAGGAAATTATAAAAATATTTTAACTTGGAGTATAAAAAATTCAGCTAAATTTTGGGAGTCGATCTGGGATTATAGTAAAGTTAAAGGTAATAAGGGCTCAATAAATTTAAAGAAATCCAAAACATTTTATAAAAATTACTTTCTATCAGATTACAAATTAAATTTTGCAGAAAATTTATTGTCAAAAAACGACAATTCTAAAGCAATAACTTTTATAAGCGAAAATGGGTATAAAGAAAAAAGAACTTGGAAACAATTAAACGTAAATTCAAATAAAATAATTAGTTTTCTAAAATCAAATAATATTAAAAGCGGTGACAGAGTTGCAGCTTATCTTCCAAATATAATTGAAACAGTTGAATATTTTATTGGAACAAGTGCTATTGGTGCAATTTGGTCATCATGCTCTCCAGATTTTGGAGTTAAAGGAGTTATTGAAAGATTTGCACAAATTAAACCTAAAATATTAGTTATTGCAGATAGATATTATTATAATGGAAAAGAGATTAATGTTATTGAAAGACTTCCAGAAATATTAAAAAAAATTAAATCAATTAAAAGAGTAGTTGTTTTAAGTTACCCTGGAAAAAAGCTTACTAAGTTTAAGAAGATTAAGGGAATTAAGTATTTTTATTCTATAGATATAAAAAATATAAAAAAAACAAATCATATATTAAAGAAATTTAACTTTAATCATCCTTTAGCTATCCTTTACTCAAGCGGAACTACAGGAAAGCCCAAGTGTATTTGTCATAGAACTGGTGGTGTACTACTGCAACATTTAAAAGAACATCAATTACACTGTGAAATCAAACCTGGTGATAATATTTTTTATTTTACCACATGTGGCTGGATGATGTGGAATTGGCTCGTAAGCTCTCTTGCATCTAAAGCATCGATTTTACTTTTTGATGGTTTTCCAATGTATAAAAAAAATGATTTGTTATTTAAAATAGTAAATCAAGAAAAAGTAAGTTTACTTGGAGTTAGTGCAAAATATATAGATAGCCTTAAAAAATTAAAACTTAAAATAAAAAGTAAATTTAAACTTAAAAATCTTAAAGTGATTTGTTCAACTGGTTCACCTTTATCAAACGAAGGTTTTGAATATATTTATAAAAACGTCAAAAAAAATGTTCACCTTTCATCTATTTCTGGTGGAACCGATATAGTTTCCTGTTTTGTGTTAGGAAATATTTATCAACCTGTTTATTCTGGAGAAATACAGGCAAATGGCCTAGGATTAGATGTAAAGGTCTATAGTGAGAAAGGTAAATCTAAAATTAATCAAAAAGGTGAATTAGTTTGCTGTTCTCCATTCCCTTGTGTGCCAATAAAATTCTGGAAGGATAGTAATAATAAAAAGTTCGAAAAAGCTTATTTTAAAAGATTTAAAAACACATGGCACCACGGTGACTATGCTCTAAAAACCAATAGAGGCGGCTATATTATTTATGGAAGATCTGATGCAACATTAAACCCTGGTGGTGTAAGATTAGGTACTGCTGAAATTTATTCTGAGGTTGAAAAGTTTAAAGAAATTAAAGAGTCTATAGTTGTCGGACAGTCTTGGGATAATGATATTAGAATAATTTTATTTGTAATACTAAACAATAAATACGAACTAAATGAAGAATTAAAACTCAAAATGAAAAAACAAATTAGGTTTAATGCTTCACCTAGGCATGTCCCATCTAAAATCATTCAAGTAAGCGATATTCCTAGAACTAAAAACAATAAAATAGTAGAGTTAGCTGTAAAAAACATAATAGAAGGTAATCAGATTAAAAATAAAGAAGCCTTGGCAAACCCTAAAATTCTTGATGAATTTAAAGATATAAAAGAATTAAAACACTAATGATTAAAGATATTATAAAAAACTTAAAACCGTCCTCTACTCTACTTATTAATGAAGTATCAAATAAAATGGAGAAAGAGGGAAAGAAAGTTTATAAATTTGGCTTTGGTCAATCCCCTTTTAAAGTTCCTGAGGACGTAGTAGCTGAGTTAAAAAATAATGCTCATCAAAATAGCTATTTACCAATGCAAGGATTAAAAGAGCTAAGAGAAGCTATTGCTAAATATATTTCTTCAAAAAAAAAATTAGAATATAGACCAGAAAATATAATTGTAGGTCCTGGTTCAAAAGAACTTATGTTCTTACTTCATATACTTTTTGATGGAGAAATTATTTTACCTGCACCAAGCTGGGTATCATACGCTCCACAAGCGATAATAGGTAGAAATAAAATTAAATGGTTAGAATGCTCTAGAGAAAATAATTGGTTTCCAATAGCTGAAGAATTAGAAAAATTATTAAAAAAAAATAAAGATCAAAAATATTTACTTTTTTTAAATTCACCGAATAATCCATCTGGGCAAATTTGTGGAAATTTAGAAGAGCTTGCTACATTATCAAAAAAATACAATTTATACTTCTTGTCAGATGAAATTTATTCTGAATTGTCTTTTGAAGATAACTATAAGTCAATTGCAACATATGCTCCTGATAAAACAATAATAAGCACAGGTCTTAGCAAATGGTGTGGCGCTGGTGGATGGAGACTTGGATATTTTATTATTCCAGAAAATTTATCAAATATTACAAACCAACTTAAAGTTTTAGCAAGTGAGACTTTTTCATCTGTAAGTGCGCCAATTCAGTATGCTGCAATTACAGCTCATAAAAATAATCATGATGATTATATTCAAAAATCTAAAAATATTCTTAAATCAGTTGGAAATTATGTTTATGAAAATTTAAAATCAAACGATGTTTTAATTAATAAACCACAAGGTGGATTTTATTTAATGCCAGAGTTTGTTGGAAAAAAATTTAATTCCTCAAGTGAAATGTGTAAAGATATTTTAGAAAAAACAGGAGTGGCGTTGCTTCCTGGATCAGATTTTGGTTTTAAAGAAAATAAACTGTTAGCAAGATTAAGCTTCACAGATTTTGATGGTAAAAATTTTATGGAAAAAACCCATAATGAAAAAATAGATAATCAAACTATTAAAAATTTTGCACCTAAGGTTGTAGAAGGTGTAAATAGATTAAAAAACTGGTCCAAATAAACCAATTCTTAGCTCGACAACAACTTAATAAAGATGGTAAAATTTTTATTATAAATAAAGGGGGGAACATGAGAAAAATTATCTCAAATATATCTGCCATCTTTTTATTAGTTGTATCAACTCTTTCGTTTACAACAGTTGCTAAATCAGCAGAGTTTTTTACAATTGGTACAGGTGGACCTACTGGAGTTTATTTCCAGACTGGAAACGCGATATGTAAAATGCTTCATAAGTATGCAACAAGTTCAGAGCATGGAAGAAGCAAAGCTAATTCGGACAAAGCATACAGATGTACTGCACCTTCAACAGGAGGATCTAATTATAATATTGGACAAATCAAAGAGGGTGAATTTCAATTTGGTGTTGCACAATCTGACTGGCAGTATCATGCTTATAACGGTTCAAGCAAATGGGAAGGAAAACAATACAGCAATCTAAGAGCTGTATTTTCTGTTCACAACGAGCCATTTCAAATTTGGGCTAGAAAAAAAGCTAAAGTTAAAGATTTTGCTGGCTTAGAAGGAAAAGTGGTTAACATTGGTAACCCTGGTTCTGGTCAAAGAGGAACTATGGAAGAACTTATGAAAGCAAAAGGTGTTAGCAATAGTTTCTTTAAATCAGTTACTGAATTAACTTCATCAGAGCAAGTTAAAGCACTTTGCGATGGTAAAATTGATGCCTTTGGTTATTCTGTTGGTTTTCCAAATGGTGCAATGGAACAAGCTGCAACATGTGGAGCTAAAGCATTACCAATCAATTTGACAGGTTCAGAAGTTCAAGGATTAATTAGTGGAGCTGACTATTATGCTCAAGCAATTATTCCAAAAGGAACATATACAGGTCAGAAAAAAGACGTTACTACATTTGGTGTAAAAGCTACTGTAGTTACAAGCGCCGATGTTTCTGAAGAACTTGTATATCTAGTTACAAAAGCTGTTTTTGAAAACTTTGATGATTTCAGAAAACAACATCCAGCATTTGCACCTTTAAAAAAGGAAAATATGATAGCTGACGGATTATCAGCTCCATTACATCCTGGTGCTATTAAATACTATAAAGAAGCTGGGTTAATGTAATTATTATCCATATTAAATTAAAAGGCCCGATTTTTATTGGGCCTTTTTTTTAGGATCGTATAAAATTGTTAAATGAATGAGTCATTAGATAATATCAAAACTAAAATTCAAGAAGATATTTCTCCTACAAAAAGATTATCTGGTTTTCATTTAAAGGTAGTTGGATATATAGCAATTATCTGGTCACTATTTCAATTATGGTACGCATCACCATTTCCATTTATGTTGGATTTTGGAATGTTCAAAGGCCTACCTGCAAGAGCGATACATTTGGGATTTGCACTTTTATTAGCTTTTTTGATTTTTCCAATTAAAAAAAATAAAAGTATTTCAGTAATCGATATTTTTATTTCCTTAGTGGCTTTATTTTGCTGTCTTTATATATATTTTTTTTATGACCAATTAGTTGATAGAGGTGGAGTTTTATTAACAATTCAATTTGGTAGTTTTGAGTTTCCTCTAGAGTTAGTTATTGGTTCATTAGGTATATTCCTTTTATTAGAAGCAACAAGAAGAGTAATTGGTAAACCACTTGTTATTATTGCTGTTTGTTTTTTATTATTTTCTTATTTTGGAAAATATGCACCAGAAATTATTTCTCACGGAGGATTGTCTTTAAAAAGGCTGGTTGGTTTTCAG
The DNA here is from genome assembly GCA_902631595.1 of uncultured Pelagibacteraceae bacterium. GTDB lineage: Bacteria > Pseudomonadota > Alphaproteobacteria > Pelagibacterales > Pelagibacteraceae > Pelagibacter. Next base: position 64,774 of record CACOZH010000003.1, read on the forward strand.
TGGTTTGATCAAGAAGCTATATTTGGCATACCAATCGGTGTCTCAGTTGATTTTATATTTTTATTTGTATTATTTGGAGCATTTCTTGAAACAGCAGGTGGAGGAAAATATTTTTTAGATTTAGCATTTGCGTTAGTTGGAAAATCCAGAGGTGGTCCAGCAAAAGCAGCAATTTTAGGATCCGGTATGACAGGAATGATATCAGGCTCGTCTGTAGCTAATACAGTAACAACTGGAACTTTTACAATTCCAATAATGAAACAAACTGGTTTTTCAAAAGAAAAAGCTGGAGCAATAGAAGTTTCATCATCTGTGAATGGGCAAATAATGCCACCTGTTATGGGAGCTGCAGCTTTTGTAATGGCAAGTTTCATTGGCGTAACATACTTTGAAATTGTAAAGCATGCTTTTTTACCAGCTATAATTTCCTACATAGCACTTTTTTATATATCTCATTTAGAAGCTTTAAAATTAGGTTTAAAAGGAATAGATGAAAAAGATTTACCAAAACTAAAAAAAACTTTTATTTCTGGGTTACACTTCCTAATTCCAATTTTTATACTTATATATCTGCTGGTTTACATGAGGCTTACTGCTTCATATTCAATATTTTATGCAACGATAGCTTTAATCCTTGTTAACTTTATAAATAAGTTAATTAAGTCACCCAAAGACATCTCTCTAAGATCTATTTTAAAAAATTGGGCTAAAGAAACAATAATTGGTCTAGAAAAAGGTGCTATTAATATGATTGCTGTAGGAGTAGCAATTGCAACCGCAGGAGTAATTGTTGGTGCCGTAGGGTCTACAGGATTAAGCACAAATTTAATATTAGTTATAGAGTCTATTGCTGGAGATAATGTTGTAATTCTAATTGCTTTAACAATTTTACTATGTTTACTTCTTGGGATGGGTTTGCCAACCACAGCAAACTATGTGGTAGTCGCATCTTTAATGTCGATGGTACTGGTGGATGTTGGTAATGCATCTGGATACATTTTCCCAATAATTGCAGTTCATTTATTTGTTTTTTACTTTGGATTGATGGCTGATGTTACCCCTCCTGTTGGTTTAGCTTCATATGCTGCCGCCGGTATATCAGGTGGAGATCCTTTAAGGACTGGTATGCAGGCAATTTGGTATAGTTTGCGAACAGGGGTATTGCCTATTGTATTTTTATTTAATCATGAGCTGCTATTAATTGGAGTAGAAAATTTTTGGCACGCAGTTTTGGTTATTATTACATCTTTAATTGGTATTTTAGTATTTTCTGCTGCAACACAAGCATGGTTTATAAATAAATTAAGATGGTTTGAAATAATAATATTTTTGATAATTTCATTATCTTTTCTTTCTCCTGAGTATGTATTAAATAAATTTTATCCAAAATTTAAATATTTAAATCTCGAGCAGGCACAAAATCATTTTTTTGAGCCAAATAAAGATGTACATATTAAAATTACAAGACAAACTGAGTATGGTGACAAATACAAGCTATTCGTAATAAATAAGAATACCTTTGATGAAAATTATAATTTAGAAAATTATGGTTTAAATATTACTAAATTAGAAAATAACATAATAGTTGATACACTTGATTGGAAAGGCATTGCTAAAAAAAGTGGTTTAGAAATGGATGACATAATTAATGAAATTAAAATTGAGAATTTTGAAAGACCCAATAAAGATATTGTTTATATTTTTTCATTAATTGCTCTTTTTTTATTTGGATTTTTAAATTACAAAAATTATAGATTTAGTGACAAGCAACATTAAATTTTTTTAATCTCCAATAATTGTACGGCCAAGGTGTTAAAAAACCTACAATTAACATAATTGGAACCACCCACCAAGTTAGTATGGCTCCACCAGTTAGAATATAATCAGTTACATTCATTGCTATCTCCATACTAATCATAGAAATAAAACTCATTCCTAAAGCGGTTTTTAAAGCTGATGAAAAATCAAATTTTTGTTTTATTAAAATTAATGTCTCAAGAATTATGCTTGTTACCAATCCATTAATAATAGCTAATATCATTATCCATATTACTGGAAATGGGATTTTTGTTATTTGAAAAAACAAAATTGTACCAAAATCTCCGATTGCACAACCTAATAAACACCATGCTGTATTTTTTGCACTTCGGCTCCATGTGTGTTTACAAGTCCAGTGAAAACTGGATTTAGCTATATTTTCCATTAATATTAATTTATATCAACTGTCGCAATCATACCAGCTTGATAATGCCCTGGTATATTGCATGCAATCTCTATATTAATTGCATTATCAAACTTCCAAATTAAGTTTGCTTTTTCTCCTGGTTGAAGCAATACACTATTACTATGAGAATGTGCCATCGCCTTATCTATCTTGGCCATTTTCTTCATTTTTTCTTTATCTATCGATGTAACTTTAAGTATCCCTAGGTCAAACATTTTTTTCATCTCTGGCTGATGTTTTTTATGCATCATTGAATTTGCTATATTAAATTCATGAACCAATACTCCTGCGTTTACTACCTCAAAATTAATTGTTTCGCCGGCTTTAATATTCAGGCTTTTAGGTTCATAGTAATTGTCGTACATTATGACTTTTATTGTACGATCTACCTCATTTAACTTTCCCTCTTTTCCGATTTTCATGTTTTTATCCGCGTAAGCGTTAAAGCTAAATAATAAAACCGTTACAATTAAAAAATTTTTGATCATAAAGTACTTATAATTAATTTTCATTAATGCACCATGTGTCAGTTTGTTAGACGAAAAATTGAGTAAGCAAACGCTAATGTTTGCTTACTCTAAAGGGAAAATGAGAAAATTATATAAATTTTGAATTCTTATAATTTTACAGGGGCCTAAATAGTCTTTTTCATCATAAAATCAACCTTTTAATTAACCTCATAAGTTGTCTTATTGATATTTTTTTGAGATCAAATTATGGTGAAATAATGAGAAAAATAGCTCTTTCAATTTCGGAAATTAAAGACATCGAAAAAAGGGAGTTTTTAAGATTAGGAGACTCATTTAAGTTAATGGAACAAGCCGGAGAGGCATGTGCAAAACAAATAATAAAAATTTATAAAAAAAATAGATTTATTGTTATTTGTGGGCCAGGAAACAATGGTGGTGACGGATTGATATTGTCAAATTGTCTAAGCGAACATGGGAAGGAAGTTGACTTATATTGTTTAGGTAAAAGCAACTACAAAGGGGATAGCCTTAAAGCTTTTAAAAAAAATAAACTTAAAAAAAAATCTCTTGACGAATTAAATGTTAATCAAGATGCTGTAATTGTTGATGCATTATTTGGTATTGGTCTTAACAAAAAAATTGAGGGTATTTTTAAAGAGTGTGTTGATAAAATTAATAATTCAAAATTAAAAGTTATATCTGTAGATATTCCATCGGGAATTTATGGAGATAATGGTAAAGTAATGGGTGAAGCTGTAAAGGCTGATGTTACTTTGGCGCTTCACGCTAAAAAACTTGGTCATAAAATGTATCCTGGATCAAAATTATCTGGAAAGATCAAAATAATAGATATAGGCATATATCAATAATTTTTTTTATGATTGGTATTTTAGGAGGTATGGGAACACAAGCTGGATTGGATTTGTGCTCTAAACTTTCTATGCTCTATAGAGGAAAATCTGACCAAGAATATCCTAAATTTATTTTGTATAACAAATCAGATACACCTAATAGACCTGCAAATATTAAAAAATATCACAAAGTTCTGAATGAATTAACTAAAGGGTGTAAATTATTACAAAAGAATAAATGTAAATTTATTGTTATGCCGTGTAATACTGCACATTACTGGTATGACGACCTTAAGAAAAAAATTAATATACCAATACTGAGTATGCCTGAGGAAGCTTATAAACATACAAAAAAAAATTGTAAGCCTGATTCTAAAATTGGTTTATTATCTACGGAGGCAACAATAAAAACTAAAATATATAATAAATATTTTAATAACAATTTTTCGTTAGTACATCCCTCTAAAATAGTTCAAAAAAGATTTGTTAATAAAGCTATTAAATTAGTAAAACAAGGAAAAGTAAAAGAGGCATCAAAAGCAATTCAGCCAGCAATTACATATTTTAAAAGAATTAAATGTAATAAAATAATATTAGGATGTACTGAGCTACCAGTGGCAGTTTTTGCTTTTAAATCTTATAAGTTTGCAAAAGAATCAAAAATATTTATTGATCCAAATTTAATTTTAGCTGAGGTTTGCAAAATTAAGTACAAAACTATTTAGAAGGATCAGGAACTTTTCTTAAATATGGTTTAAGTGCATCCCAGCCATTTGGAAAAAGTTTTTTAGCTTCTTCGTCTTTTACAGCTGGCACAATAATAACATCTTCTCCTTTTTTCCAATCTGCAGGTGTTGCAACTTTGTGTTTCGCAGTTAATTGCATTGAATCAATAGCTCTTAATATTTCTAAAAAGTTTCTACCTGTTGCCATTGGATAAGTAAGAAACAGTCCAACTCTTTTATCAGGTCTAATAATAAAAACTGTTCTAACAGTTTGATTATCTACTGCTGTCCTACCCATGGAAGTGACACCAGCATCTCCTTCGAGCATATTGTACAGTTTGGCGACTTCTAATTTTTCATCTGCTATAATAGGGTATTCAGGTTTGTAACCGGTTACATCATTAATATCTTTTAACCATTTATTATGATCATCAACTGGATCTACACTTAATCCAATAACTTTTACGTTTCTTTTGTCAAATTCTGGTTTCATTCTAGCTAAAGAGCCCAGCTCGGTTGTACAAACCGGTGTAAAATCTTTTGGGTGAGAAAATAAAACACCCCAACTATCACCTAACCATTCATGAAATGAAATTTCCCCAATTGTTGTATTTGCCTTAAAATCTGGTGCTAAACTATTTATCTTTAATGTCATTATGGTCCTTTATATTTTTTTTAAGATCATTATATAACCACTGCACATATAAACAACAGAGTAAATAAAATGAATAAATTTTTGCAATCAATAATCAACAGAGATCCCGCGGCAAAGTCCAAGTTGATAATCATTCTCACTTACCCAGGAGTTAAGGCAGTATTTTTTTATAAAATCGCAAATTTTTTTTCATTAGCTAAATTTAATTTAGTTGCAAAAATTATTTCTCAGTTTGCAAGATTCCTAACAGGTATAGAAATTCATCCGAGTGCTAAAATAGGAAAAAATTTATTCATAGACCATGGCATGGGTGTTGTTATTGGGGAAACATCTGATGTAGGTGATGATGTAACGATTTATCATGGAGTTACTCTAGGTGGAATATCGCCAAGTATTAATTCTGATCAACAAAGAAATGTTAAAAGACATCCAACAATTAAAAATAATGTTGTCATTGGATCTGGAGCCCAAATACTTGGTCCAATAATTGTTGGTAAAAATTCCAAAATCGGCTCAAATGCTGTTGTTACTAATGATGTTCCAGAAAATGCAATTATGGTCGGCATACCTGCAAGAAATATTGGTGTTTCAACAGATGAGTTTAAACCTTACGCGGTAACAGAAGAGGCTAAAAAAGAAAAAAGATAGTGAGTAACTTAAAAAATAATTTTATTGAAAGTATAGGCAATACACCTTTAATTAAACTTCAAGCTGCATCAGAAATTACTGGTTGTAATATATATGGTAAAGCAGAGTATTTAAATCCAGGAGGATCGGTAAAAGACAGGGCTGCTTTAGCATTGTTAAAAGATGCTCAAGAAAAAAAATTAATTTCTAAGGGTGGGATAGTTGTTGAAGGAACAGCAGGTAATACAGGTATTGGTTTATGTCTTCTTGGTAATTCACTTGGCTATGAAACTATAATTGTAATGAATGATAATCAAACACAAGAAAAAAAAGATACATTAAAAAATATTGGCGCTAAACTAAAATTAGTTCCTGCAAAACCTTTCAAAGACGATGGAAATTACGTCAAAGTTGCCAAGAGACTTGCAACAGAACTAAGTAGCACAAATAACCATGGTGTAGTTTTTGCAAATCAATTTGATAATACAGCTAATTCAAAAGGCCATTTTGAAACAACTGGTCCTGAAATTTGGGATCAAACTAATGGAAAAATAGATGGCTTTATATGCGCATCTGGAACTGGAGGAACCATTAGTGGAGTTAGCAGATATTTAAAAGAAAAAAATAAAGATGTAAAAATTTATTTATCAGATCCCTCAGGCTCAGCACTTTATAATTATATAATAAATGGTGAATTAAAGTCCGAAGGTGGTTCTATTACTGAAGGCATAGGTTCAAGTAGAATTACTGCTAATTTTGCAGAAGCTAAAATTGATGGAGCTTTTTCTATTAATGATCATGAGTCTTTACCTTTGCTTTATGATTTAATTAAAAATGAAGGATTGAGTTTAGGAACCAGTTGTGGAGTAAATATTGCTGGAGCCATAAAATTAGGAAAAGAGCTTGGACCTGGTAAAACTATTGTGACAATACTCTGTGATAAATCAGATAAGTACAACTCTAAGATGTTTAATAAAGCTTTTTTAAAGGAAAAAGGATTGCCATTTCCTGAGTGGATATAATCACGCATAGCTGAATTCTATATAAATCGTTAATAAACCAAAAAAAAAGGAGAAAAAAAATGAAAAAAATAATTATAGCACTTTTTTTTGTGTTGTTTGCTACATCAGCTTTTTCATACTCATGTCCAATGTTATGGGGAGAAGTTGATGAGCTACTAAAAACAGCAGGAGACAATGGTAAAACTGCTGCACAAATAGATGAGATTAAACAACTAAGAGAAAAAGGTAAGAAGGCTCATGATGAAGGAAGTCATGAAATGTCTGAAATTTTTTTAAAGAAAGCATTAAAAATATTAAAAAGTTAAAATTATAATTGGTGATTTAAATAATTATTAAAATTAAGGAGTTGTTAAATGAAGAAAATTACATTTTTTATTTTTTCGGTATTATTTGTTACAACAGCAGCTCAAGCTAACATGAGTGATACCAATAAAAAAAAAGCATTTGATTGTAGTGGTATTTATATGGCAAATTATTTTCTACCTAGTGGTGAAACATTTGAATATAGTATGAAAGAAAAATCAATGGCCTCTGTAAAGGTTTTAAAAGCATATGCTTTAGAAATAGGAATTGATGAAAAAGAGTGGGATGATGGAGTCAATAAAGGAGTAGATAAACATTACGGTTCTAAGTATGATGAAGAAAAAACGAGTGCTTGTCATGCTTTTGTAAATAAGCTTGTGCCAAATGGTGAGGAAAGAGTTAAAAAAGTAATACAGACACTTTATTAATTTAAGTAAAATGCCCGCTGGATACGTTATAGCTCAACTTAAAGTAACAAACCCAGAAAACTATAAACATTATGTGGAAAAGGTGACCGAAGTTGTTAAGAATTTTGGTGGTGAATTTCTTGTTAGAAATGGTGAACATCAGGTTTTTGAGGGAAATGATAAATTTCCAAGAATTATAATAATAAAATTTCCAAGCTATGAAAGAGCTTTGGAATGGTATAATTCTGAGGAATATAAACCAATAAAACAAATACGTTTGGATAATTCTGAAGGAAGTAACATAATAATAAAAGGAATATAAAGGAGAAACAAATATGTCTATACTAGAAAAATATAGTGTTGCAATGAAAAATAAAGATGAAACAGCTATGAATGAACTTTTGCATGATGATTTTAAATTCACAATGCATAAATCAGGAAACACTCTAAGCAAAGATGACGTTATCAAATGGGCTATGAGTGGAGATATAAAACAAGATAAAGTGAGAATTATTTACGAAAACAATGAGGTTGGAATACATCATGCATTCGTAACATTTGATGATGGAAATGTTGAGGCCGTAATGGCAGTTTATAAATATGACAATGGAAAAATTGTTAGTTTAGAAACTGGTGCCACACCAATGCCAAAGTAAGTGAGTGTTATTGATTTTTATTTTTCAATAGGAAGTACTTATACTTATCTATCTGTAACAAGAATACTGGATGTTGAAAAACTGCATCAAGTAAGCTTTAAGTGGAAACCATTTTCTGTTAGAGCAATTATGAAGGAAATGAACAATATCCCATTCCCTAAAGAAAAAACGAATAAAGTAGATTACATGTGGAGAGATATTGAAAGAAGATCAGAGGGATATGGATTTTTTGCAAATACACCTGTTCCCTATCCTTTAAAAGAATTTGATTTAGCAAATAAACTTGCAATATTGGGTTTAAAAGAAGGTTGGGGAATTAATTACGTAAGATTGACTTACAAAAGATGGTTTCAAGAAGGTAAAGAGCCTGCTACTGAGCCTAATATTTCAGAAATATGCAAAGAGTTAAATATTGAAAAGGAAAAAGTAATTGCAAATGCAAATTCAATTGAAATAGAAAATCAATATCTAAAAAATACTGAAAGTGCTCGTAAAAATAAAGTATTTGGAAGTCCATCGTTTATAGTTAATGATGAAATCTTCTGGGGAGATGATAGAATGGAAGATGCTATCACATGGTCAAAAAAAAATGGGTAATTTCACAGCTTATATAATTTTAATTATAGCAGTAGTATTTGGCACAGCTTCAAACAGTTTTGCAAAAAGTGCTGATGGTTTTACTTTGTTTATTCCTAGTGTAATGACTGCGGTTACAATAGTTGCTTGTATGTATACTTTATCAATTGTAATGAAAACAATACCTGTTGGTATAACCTATGCTTCATTTGCTGGATTATGTATTTTGGCTACATCACTTGTAGGTATTTTTAAGTTTAATCAAGTACCAAACATTTTTACAATTATAGGACTAATATTAATTATCACTGGAGTATTGATTGTTAATTTATTAGGAAAAAATAATTAGTATGAACTCATTTACAGGATACATTTATCTTTTTTTTGCAATTATTCTTGGAATAACTGCTAACGGATATTTAAAAGCAACCGATGGATTTACCAAAATTGGCCCTGCTTTTTTGTGTTCATTACTAATAGTTCTTTGTATTTTTTGTATTGCTAGAGCAATGATAAATTTACCTGTGGGTTTTGCCTATGCCACGTATGGCGGATTAACTATTACTGCAGTAACCCTTTTTGGAATATTTAAATATAATCAAGTTCCAAATATTTATGGGGTAATTGGTATAACATTAATTGTAATAGGTGTTGTTATGGTTAACTATCTCGGAAAAGTTAATTAATGTTTCCAAGAAAATACTCAAAAATATTATTTATTTTTTTTATGGGACTTGGGATGAGTTTATTAATGACACTGATAATAACCTATATAAATACGGGGTATGATGAATTTTATGTTAACAGGTTTTTAAAAGCTTGGTCAATTAGTTTACCTGTTGCAATGATTGTTACAACTATTGTAGCTCCTTTAATTGAAAAATTCGTAAATAAAATAACAAAGTAATTATTTATTTATATAGTTCGTCTATTTCAACTTGATAAGCATCTACTAATTTATTATTTTTATTAGCTAGACCAACTACTGAAATCATCTCTTTAAGCATTTCATCTGTGGCACCCTTTTTTTTTGCAGCATATGAGTGAGATTTTGTGCAATATTCACAACTATTGGTTATGGAAACTGCAACATAGATTAATTCTTTTGTAATTGGATCTAATGCTCCTTTTCTCATTACTTGTTTTAAGGTATTCCATGACCTCTCAAGTTCATTTTGATCATTTGCTAACATTTTCCAAAAATTTGGAATTTCAGTTATTCCTCTTGAGTTTTTAATATCCTCAAAAATTTCTTTAACTTTTCCTGTGGCTTGATGCTCCTCAATCATTTTAAAAATTGCCATAAGTTTCCTCCTTTAATTATAAATTGTTTCAATTTTTGGCATTAGTCTCAATAATTCTTTTGTATATTCATGTTTAGGATTTTCAAATAATTCCTCAGAATTCGAAATTTCACATAATTTACCGTTTTTTAAAACACCAATTCTATCACACATTTGTCTTACAACAGGCAAATCATGGCTAATAAATAATATTGTTAAATTCAATTGCTCCTGAAGATCTTTTAACAAATTTAAAATTTGTGCCTGAATACTAACATCCAGTGCAGACGTGGGTTCATCACATACTAATAGCCTTGGTTGAGTGGCTAATGCACGCGCAATTGATATTCTTTGTCTCTGGCCACCAGAAAATTCATGGGGATATCTAGTTGCTGAACTTATGGGTAATTCTACAGACTCTAATAAATCAAAAATATAATTTTTTAAGTCTACATTTTTTATTGATGGATTATGTAGTTTAATTGGCTCTGCGATTATATCTTCTACTTTCAATCTACCATTTAAAGATGAATATGGATCTTGAAATATCATTTGTATTTGTTTTCTGAAAGTCATCATTTCCCTATTATTTTTAATTTTTGTTATACAAGTTTTATCAAAGAAAATATCTCCAGAGCTTGGTTTAAACAAATTAACTATCATTTTTGCAATAGTTGATTTACCGCTTCCACTTTCCCCAACTAGACCGAAAGACTCTCCTTCCATTATATCGAATGAGACATCATCAACAGCCATAACCATATTTTTTGAATTTTCGGTAAAAAAATTATCGTCAAATGATTTAAATAAATTTTTTATTTCTATTAATTCTTGTTTAATAATTTTTTTTTTGGTCCATCTGTTTAAAATTTTAATATTCTTATTTTTTATAAGCTGACTTTCTTTTTCTACTATAATGAATCTAGATATTTTTTTATTAGTTGGTGGTACAGAACTAACCAAACTTTTTGTATAATTTTCTTTAGGTTGTGTTAAAATTTCTTTTGTCGGGCCTATTTCTACAAGTAAACCATTTTTCATTACAGCTACCCTATCAGTTGTCTCAGCTATTACCCCCATATCATGTGTTATTAGAATAACTGCCAGATTCCTTTCACGTGTAAGTTTTTTAATTAATTCAAGAATTTGAGATTGAATAGAAACATCTAAAGCTGTTGTTGGCTCATCTGCTATTAGAAGCTCAGGCTCACAACATAAAGCTAAAGAAATAACAACTCTTTGTCTCATTCCACCCGAGAATTGATGAGGATAATTATCAAATCTTTTTTCAGCATCCTTTATTCCAACTTCTTTAAGTAAATTTATCGCTCTAGTTCTAGCTTGCTCATTATTTAATTTTAGATGCGTTTGGATTGTTTCAATTAATTGTTCGCCAATAGTAAAAATTGGATTTAAAGATGTTTGAGGATCTTGAAATATCAAACCAATTTTTTTACCTCTGTAATTAACAATATTTTCAGGATCTTTTTGAATATTAATTTCTCCTAAATGAATTGATCCGTTTGAAATTTTTCCAGGTTCATCAATTAAATTAATGATTGCGTTTCCAACAGTGCTTTTTCCTGATCCAGACTCACCTACTAAGCCTAAAATTTCGCCTTTGCTAACTTGAATGTTAATATTTTTAGCGGCATGAACTGTTTCCCTTCTCATTTTATAATCCACACTCAGATTATTTATTTTTAGAAAACTCATTAATTTAATTTTGGATTAAGAGTGTCTCTCATCCAATCTCCTAAAAGATTAATTGAAAATGCAAGTAAAACTAAGAAAATTGCTGGGAAAAAAGTTATCCACCATTCTCCTGAAAATAAAAAATCGTTACCTAGTCTTATCAATGTTCCAAGTGATGGTGTAGTTGGTGGTACACCTACTCCTAAAAAACTTAATGTAGCCTCAGCTAAAATTGCTAATGCAAGTCCAATTGTTCCTATTACTAAAATAGGCCTCATTATATTTGGTAAAATATGTTTAAACATCACAACTAGATTTGACACCCCAATGATCGTAGATGCAGAAACATAATCTTTATTTTTTTCAACAAGTGTAGCAGCTCTTGAAACTCTTGCAAACTGTGGCCACTCTGAAATTCCAATTGCAAAAATTAAAACATAAATTGCCATTTCATCATGCATTTCTCTTGAAATAATTCCTCTTGCAATTCCGTCAACAAGTAAAGCCATCAAAATACTTGGAACTGTCAATTGTACATCTGTTAATCTCATCACAAACATTTCGTACTTACCCCCAAAATATCCAGCAGTTAAACCCAACCCAACACCTAAAATTAAACTAAATATAATTGCAGAAAAACCAACAATTAGTGAAATTCTCGATCCGTAAAGAATTGTTGAAAGCATATCTCTTCCTTGTCCATCTGTTCCAAGAATAAATTTTGAAAGACCATCTTCTGTCCAAGAAGGCGGAGTGAATGCCTCCATTAAAGACAACGAAGATGGATCAAAAGGATTATATGGGACGACAAGTTCTACAAAGAATGAACAAAAGAATATGACAGCTAAAATAACAGATGAAACAATGGCTGTAGGGGATTTTTTAAAACTAAAAAACACATCGCTATTTTTAATTCTCAAAAGTAAACTTGATTTTTTATTATCCACTCGCAGCCTCCGCCTTTACTCTAATACGTGGATCAATAAAATAATATAAAATATCAACTATAAAATTTATCATTACGAATACAAACGCAATAAAAAAAAGATAAGCTGACATAATTGGAATATCAACAAATTGAACAGCCTGGATAAATAAAAATCCCATACCTGGCCATTGGAAAACTGTTTCTGTAATTATTGAAAATGCAATTAATGTACCAATATTTATTCCTGCAATTGTAATTACTGGTATTAGCCCGTTTTTTAAGGCATGTTTATAATAAATGCTTTTTTCACTTAAACCTCTTGCTTTGGCAAACTTAATATAATCAGTCTGAAGTATTTCCATCATTTCTGCACGAACTAATCTTATGATATAAGTCATCTGAAAAAGGCTTAAAGTGACTGATGGTAAAATTATTGCCTTTAGCCCTGTTAAAGTTAGGAAACCTGTAGACCAAAATCCAAGATCTACAACATCACCTCTGCCAAAAGATGGTAAAACACCAAGAATGACAGCAAAAAGGTAAATAAATAGGATTCCAATTACAAAAGTAGGCAGTGAAACTCCTAATAAAGAGATTGCTAATATAGCATCACTTAAAAAACCCTTTCTATTAATTCCAGTATAAACTCCAAGTAGGGTTCCTGAAATTAAAGCAATTAACGCTGAAATTAAAACCAGCTCGATTGTTGCTGGCAATCTTTCAGTAATCAACTCTGAGACTGGTCTTCTGAGTTGATAAGATATTCCAAACTCTCCTTTCGAAGCATTAACTACAAATCTTGAAAATTGAATATGTACTGGATCATTTAAACCTAATGAGTCTCTTAATTGAGATCTTTCTTCATCGGAAGTCTCTTCTCCAACCATATTATTTATTGGATCTCCCACAAAATTAAATAAAGAAAAAGATACAAATGCAACAATCAACATAACTATTGCTGATTGAAACAGGCGCTTAAAAAAATATTTTATCAATTTATGAGAACTTAAGTTACAAGCCCTTTTTAAAAGGGCTTGTAATTTATTAATTTAATTTACTCTAGAAAACCTAAATAATGGTTCGTTATTAGGTCTGATTGGAACATCTACGTTTGATTTAGATGCCCAAGAAATTACTTGGTGATGAAGAGGAAGATATGAAATATCATCTCTTACAATTTGCCAAGCTTTTGCAATTGCAGCATTTCTTTTATCTAAATCAACTTCACCCTCCATAATTCTTATAGCGGCATCAACATCTGCATTGCTAAAGTTAACTTTGTTCCAGCTAGCATCAGTTTCATATAAATAATGGAAGACATAGTGACTATCTAAAGTAGGAACACCCCAACCCAACATATAAAAATCACCTTGGTCATCTTTAAGTTCTTTGAAGTGTTTGCTTTTAGTTTGCGCAAATAGATTTACTTTAACACCTATTTTTCCAAGCATACCAACTACAGCTGTGCAAATAGCTTCGTCATTTACATATCTATCATTAGGACATCTTAATTCTACTTCAAATCCATCTGGATAACCTGCATCTGCTAATAATTTTTTTGCAGCTTCGACATCGTATGGAAGTCTCTTATCAAGTGCTTTTGTGTAACCTGTGACACCTGGGAAAGTTATTATTCCTGCAGGTTCACTTAAACCTCTCATTACTTTTTTCTTAATAGCATCAATATCAATTGCTTGGTAAAGAGCCTGTCTGACCTCTTTTTTCTTAAAAGGATTGTCACCAGTGTTACCAGATCTTAATTGATCAGCGGCTTGATCCATTCCTAAAAAAATTGTTCTCATTTGTGGTGTGCTTTCAACCTTATGACCTGCAGATGACGAAATTCTATTTAAGTCCTGTACCGGCGCATCTGTAACAATATCAATTTCTCCCGATAGTAATGCAGCAACTCTTGTAGCAGCATTTTTTATAGGAAGTAATTGTATCTCAGTAATATTATGTTCTACATCACCCCACCATTTTTTATTCTTTTTAAAAACAGTTTTAGTATTAGGCTCTCTTAAAGTAATTTTAAAAGGTCCAGTACCCATTGCATTAACCGCAGAAAATGTTTCTTGGCCAGCATCCCAATTTTGTGGAGCTGTAGCAAAGTTTTCATTTGACCATTTTTTAGACATTACAAATATGTTTGACAATTGGTTCAAAAGAATTGGGTTTGGTTTGCTTGTTTTTATTTGAACTGTATAATCATCGATAGCTTTAACTGATGAAATAGTACTAATATATTCTTTAAAATCAGAAGTTGGTTGCTTTGCTCTTAAAATACTAAAAACAACATCTTCAGAGGTCATTGGTTGACCATTAGAAAACTTTACGTCTTCCCTTAAAAAAAAGTACCAAGTATTTGGATCAACAGCTTTCCATTTAGTGGCTAATTGCGGTCCAATTGACATGTCCAATCCCCTTGTTACAAGAGCTTCATAAATTTGTCTTGAAACTTGAGTGGTTGGGCCTTCGTTTTGTGCGTGCGGATCAAGTGTTAAACTATCACCTTGCATTGACCATTTAATTGTTTTTGCAAATGAAGTGTTTGAAGCAAAAATTAATATAACGGCCAAAAGAATTTTTGATAAAGATCTAAAATTCATTTTCCCCTCCAATATTTTTTTTTTAAATTGTATTTATAAATTTTTAAAAAGGAAAGCTCATTTATTAAGCTAGTTTTTTGAAATTTTTGTACAATATTTGCGAATATCTATTCATATCTGCCATATTTTCTTTTGCGGCATTATCAAATTTCTCTAAAGCACCTGTTCCGAGTTGTTTTTCAAGAGCGGCTTTATACTCTGGAACACAGCCCCAGTCATTTACAGTTTTGTCTTTTATTTCAATATGAAATTGAATTCCATAAGCATGATTTTGGAATTTAAATATTTGATATTTGGTAACATCTGATGATGCAATTAAGGTTACATTTTTATTAAATTCTAAATTTTGTACTTCATATGAATGCCACTGTAGAGATTTTATTTGATCAGGAAAAGTGGAAAATAAATTATCATTTTTTTTTGTTTCAAGAAATTTAATATCTAACATTCCAATTTCAGAAGGTTTTGACCTTGCAACTTTTCCACCAATAACCTCACCTAGTAATTGACACCCTAAACAAAAACCTAAGTAAGGTTTTTTTAGATCGACAACAAATTCTTTAATTTTTTTTTTTTCTTCAATTAACCAAGGATAATCATCTTCCATCCATGTATCCATTGGTCCACCCATACAAAACATAGCATCAAATTTGTTTAAATCTGATGGTATTTTTTCCCCCTCATCTAATTCAATTGTGATTAGATTTACATTATCTTGAAGCATTAAATCTTTGATATACCCTGGGTCTTCAATCTTGATATGCTGTAAAACTATTACGTTTTTCATTTTTTATTTTTTATTTTAAAGCTGGCTTAAGAAGTTTTAAAATTTTTTTATGATTAGCTAAATTATTTGAAACAGCAATATTGCCGGCTAATACTGGATTCTTATTATCCCAAGTTGTGACAACTCCACCTGCAGCATTAATTATTGGAATTAAAGGATGAATATCCCATATCTTATTTGCACATTGAACTACCGCATCGATTCTACCTTCTGCTAGTTGAGCATAAGTTAGAGCATCAAAACAGGGAAATTGCATTTTAATTAAAAATTTTTTGATTTTTAATTGTTTTTTTATTGGAAGCCATCCATGAAAAGCCGCAGCAAGCTTCAAATTTTCAAAATTTATTTTTTTATTTACTTTTAACCTTCTTTTTTTTCCATTTTCATAAACAAAAGCAGTTGTTTTATTTATGTTCATATAAAATTTTTTAAGTTTTGGAAAATTTGCTAAACCAATAATAGGATTTCCTCTATAATTTAATGAAATTAAATTGCTCCATGTTGGGTTACCTGAAACATATGACCTTGTTCCATCTATTGGATCTATTATCCATGAAAATTCACTTAAATTTTTACTTTTTCCAAATTCTTCTCCGATTATTTGGTGAGTCGGGAATTTTCTCTTTATCTGTTTCCTTATAAATATTTCAAAAGCTCTATCAGATGTGGTTACTGGATCATAACCTTTGCCCTTAAATTTATTATAAACAACAAAGTTTTTGTCTAATTTTTTATAGTAAAATCTTGTTAATTTGAATGATAAGGACTTTAAGAAATTCGAATAAGTTCTATAACTTTTGGGATCCATGTGACTTCTTACTATTTAATTTCTCTTGATTAAAGTGAAATTTTAAATAATCCTTATACATAAATGAAAATTGAACTAATTGATAAAAAAAAAGTAATTTTAAATACTGGAAAATCAAAAAAAGAGATTCATCCTTTTTGGCTAAGAGAAAGAGTTGCAGAAAGCGAACATTTAGACCCTGGTACACAACAGAGGCTATTTGATCCTGCAACAATGAATTTTAAAATAGATATCGACGAGGCCAATATAGATGGAGATTTTTTAAATATAAAATTCAATGATGGTATAAACTCTAAATATGAAATTAAAAAATTATCCTCAGAATTTTCAGGAACAGATAATGAAATAAATTCGATTGAGAAAGTTCAATGGGATTGTAATTTTAAAAATTTTAGATATTTCAAATTCAACGATAGTTTTTTTGACTCTAAAGAAATGTATGAAATGCTTGAAACATTTTATAAATATGGATTTGTAATCATAAAAAACATTCCAACAAATAATAATTTTTTAATTCAATTTGGTAATTCCATCGGAAGTGTAAAAAGAACAAATTTTGGTGAGTATTTTGATGTTAAATCAAAACCAAATCCAAATGACTTGGCATATACCGCATTACACTTAACACCACACACTGATAACCCTTATAGGAATCCACTACCTCCATGCATTCAAATTCTTCATTGTATTGAAAACGAAGTTAGTGGTGGATATTCAACTTTAGTCGATGGGTTTACTGTAACAGAATTTCTTAAAAAGAATAAACCTGAATATTACGATATTCTTTCATCTGTTAAAGTAAGATTTAGGTTTATAGATAAGGACGTGGTACTTGAAAGTTGGTCAGAATTAATTCACTTAGACAAAAACAAAAATTTTAAAAGTGTAAGATTTAGTACACGTCTAGATTACGTTCCAATTTTAGAGAAGAAAGAATTAGATCTTTATTACGAAGCAAGAAAATACTTATCAGATTTATATAATTCAGATAATTATAGAATAGAATTTAAGTTAATGCCCGGAGATTTAATGATGATGGATAATCATCGACTTCTTCATGGAAGAACTGCATTTAATCCAAATGAAGGAAAAAGATTTCTTCAGGGATGTTATCTAGATTTTGATAGTACAGAAGGAAAACTAAGACATTTGAAAAGAAAGTTTCAAATCAATTAAATCAATTTATTTTTTTTTAAAAGCAATTGTTTTTGTAAGATAGGCGTTTTTAGAATAATAATTTTTTAAACCAAACTTTTCGGCAGTTCTTATTAAATCTTCTTTTATAAATTTTGAATAATATGGTTCATGAGTTGAATATGGAAAAAATTCCAATAATGGGTCAAGTACATAATTATCTCCAAGTTGTAATGAGTCTGTTAAAACAAAGATACCGTCTTTTTTTAAAACTCTAGAAACCTCTGAAAAAATTTTAGCCCTAATTGCAGATGGTACTTCATGAAATAAAT